>CAIZXK010000478.1 GCA_903936865.1 uncultured Bacteroidales bacterium
AATTACTTAACATTACAGAATTCATCTGTAGCATTTCATCAGTTTTGAGGGTGTAATCCAATCCCTCTTCTATCACTTTTTTCATAGGTTTGAAAAATTAAGTTGTTAATATTAGGGCAAATCTACATACTATTTTCTTCTAAACCCGTCTTTAAATTTTCTTTTATACACTATTTTCAAATAATAAATATCAAAACCATACATATCAACGATATATTGTTTTCTTTCGGTATTCTTTGTTCGTAAATCATAAACGCAATTCTCAAAACTGATGCTGTTGTTCGGTATATAAACTAAGCCATTCACAACATCGATTTCGCCGTTCACAATATCTATTACGCTGGTCTTATAATCAACTACGCCATTCACAATAATGATTACGCCATTCTTAACATCAATTACGTCGGCGTAACCGATGTTAAGAATGGCGTAGGCTCTTTCCGAAATGACGTAATCAATCTTCGAAACGTCGGAGGTGCTTATCAGTATGGCGTAAATCATTTTAAGAAAGAGTGAAGCTGTTTTTGAAATATAAAAATTTTCTCTTTAATAATAAGTCTCATTTATTTACTCCATTTTCACCCCCCCAAATCCCCTTTTTATCGAATAATTGTTTTTTCATATTTCAATTAGCGGATTTTTCATTATTTTAGCAACAAATTTCAATAATATTTATACCAATGAAACATTTTATTAAATTACTGTTTTTTGTAATCTTTTTATTTGCAAACAGTTTTGCAGATGCTCAGGACAAACAGCTGAAAATTGACGAGTTATCAACCAACCGCAAGTTGTATCCATCGGGACTTAACAATATTCAATGGATGGACGAAACCGGAAATTATACATGGATTGCTGCAGGTAAGCTTGTAAAAGGCAACATAAAATCAGATAAAAAAGACACTATTCTCGAAGTGGCAACCATTAATGCAGCCTTAAAACAATTATCTGAAAAGGAAATTAAGCGTTTGCCCGCAATAAGCTGGATTTCAAAAAATAATTTTACTTTTCAGGCTAACAATAAGATATACAATTATGATTATGCAGCCAAAAATGTATCTGTGTTGAATAAATATCCAGAAGCTGTTGAAAATATGGATATTGAACCTAATACATATAATATCGCATATACAATTGACAATAATCTCTTTGTTTCGTATCGTGGAACCGAAATTACCGTTACCGAAGATAAAAACATAGGAATTGTTAATGGTCAAACAGTTCATCGTAATGAGTTTGGTATTAATAAAGGAACTTTCTGGTCGCCAAAAGGTAATTTGCTCGCTTATTACCGTATGGACGAAACCATGGTAACAGATTATCCTTTGGTAGATATAGAACCACGTATTACGGAGCTAAAAAACATCAAATATCCAATGGCTGGAATGAAAAGCCATCATGTTACGGTTGCCATTTTTGATCCTGTAACACAAAAATCGGTTTTCCTCAAAACCGGCGAACCTGCAGAACAATACTTAACCAATATAAGTTGGAGTCCCGACGAAAAATATGTTTATATAGCAGTTTTGAACCGTGATCAGAATCACCTGAAACTGAATAAATATAATGTAGTCAACGGTGAATTTGTAAGTACGTTGTTTGAAGAAAAAAACGATAAATATGTAGAACCCGAACATGGAATGTATTTCCTGAAATCAAATCCAAAACAATTCCTTTGGTTTAGCGAAAGAGATGGTTACGATCATTTATATCTTTATGATGACGACGGTAAATTGCAAAAACAATTAACAAAAGGCAATTGGGTTGTAAAAGAAATTGAAGGCTTTAATGCTAATGGAGATAAGGTATTTATTTCAGCTACAAAAGACAGCCCGCTTGATAATAATATTTATGTTGTTGACATTAAGTCAGGTGGTATAAAAATGCTAACTACTACCAAAGGAACTCATTCTGTAATTTTTGACAAAGCAGGAAAAAACATATTGGATATTTTTAGCAATACAGAAATTGCCAATAAAATTCAGGTTTTGAATGCTGATGGAAAAGTATTGCAACAGATTTCTGAAGATAAGAATCCATTAAAGGATTACAAACTTGGCGAAACTTCTTTTTTTTCCATTAAAGCAAAAGATGGCAGCGATTTGTATTGCCGTATGATAAAACCATCTAACTTTGATTCTTCCAAAAAATATCCAGCAATAATATATGTTTATGGTGGTCCACATGCTCAATTGATAACCAATTCGTGGTTGGGAGGAGCAGGATTGTTTCTGAATTATCTTGCACAACAGGGTTATGTTGTTTTTACGTTGGATAACCATGGTTCTGCCAACAGGGGTTTTGCTTTTGAAAGTATTATTCATCGCAATTGTGGCAAACAGGAAATGGAAGACCAGATGCTTGGTGTTGATTACTTAAAATCATTGAGTTTTGTTGATGCCAGCCGCATTGGAGTTGACGGATGGAGTTATGGTGGTTTTATGACCATTTCGATGATGTTGAAAAACCCAGGTGTATTTAAAGTTGCTACAGCCGGTGGTCCGGTTATCGACTGGCAATGGTACGAAATTATGTATGGTGAACGCTATATGGATACACCTGAACAAAATCCCGAAGGATATAAAAACGCATCATTACTTAATTATGTTGACAAACTGGAAGGGAAACTTCTGGTAATACAAGGTGGAGTGGATAATACAGTTGTTCCTCAACATAGTTCTTCCTTTCTGAAAAAATGCATTGATTTAAACAAACAACTTGACTATTTCATTTATCCAACGCACGAGCATAATGTCAGAGGTATTGACAGAGGTCATTTATACCATAAGATTTATAATTATTTCAAACAAAACTTATAGTCAATGAGCTAGTTAAATAATTAGTATCTTGTGATTTAAAAATAAAAGACAAAAAGAGGTAAAATATTTATCTCTTTTTGTCTTTTTACTAAATAAATGTTTATTTTTGTATTAAACTCGCTAAAATGAAACATTATTTTGTAATTAATAAAATAAATAAAATAAAAATCATTTCTTTAATGGTTTTTGTTTTAATGCCTTTTATATCTTTATTTTCTCAAAAAGATACAACTCTATCGCAATATAAGCTATTAGCATCTAAATATATTGATGCTTCGAACCAAAATATTTTATCGGATCCGAAACTGGCATTAAAATTTGGACTTCAGGCTTTAAAATATTCCTTAAAAAGCAAAAATGATTTGTTATTATCTCAAAATTATAAGCTTGTTGCCGAAATATACAAAAACAATTATGAGAATAAAAATGCAACTGATAATTATAATAAATCGATATTTCATGCATTGGCAAATAAAGATTATAAATTTGCACATCAATTAATTATCAGTCTGGCAGATGTGCAGAGAGCGTTAGGTAATTATTCATTAGGTTTGCGATATTTAAGCATTGCCGATTATTATACTAACAAAATAAGGAATCAGATAACCCATGCCGAAATTTACAATAGAAAATCAGCTATTTATTATGAAGTTAGAGATTATCAAAAGGCGATAGATTTTGCAACAGTATCACTAAAAATTGCTCAGGATTCTTCAAAAATAGATTTAGTAGCCAATAATCAGGTTCTTATCGGAGCCAGTTTAGGAAGACTTTTTCGGTATAATGAATCAATTGATGTATTATTGGAAGCAAAAAAGTCTTATATGCAATTATCACCTAAAGATTTACCTTATGTTTTAAACAATATATGTCAGACGTATACATTAATGGGTGAATATGATAAAGCGATTGAGGCAGGTCTGGAAAGTTATGAAATAGCAGTAAAAGATAGTATTAAACCTTATGCACATTTAGCAAGTAATTATTTATTTCAGACGTTTCAGAAAAAAAATGATTTAAAAAATGCTTACAAATTTCTTACAATTTCATATAAATGGAGCGAGCTGATTAATGCAGATTTCGAAAGACAAAAAGTAATTGAAACTGAAAATAAGCTTAAAGAGAATCAGGTTAGAAATGAAATCCAAAACTATATGCAAATTATTCAGCAGAATGAGAAAATAGCAGAATTAAAAAAATGGGTAATTATTTTGCTGATTATATTAGTTATTTTTTCGATTTCATCGCTTATCATATACAAACAAAGATCTAAAAGTATAAATAATGCTTATCAGAAGTTGATTGATTTAAACAAGCAAACTATATTGCAAAAAGAAGAAATTCAGCTTTATGCGGAACAACTTAATCAAGCAAACGCTTCTAAAAACAAATTTTTTTCAATAATTGCCCACGACATCAGAGCTCCATTTCATTCGATACTAGGACTTACAGATATTTTGCAACAGGATTATGAAGAATTAAGTAATGAAGAAAAAAAAGAAATGATAAATATGCTTAATAATTCTTCAAATAATATATTTAGATTACTCGATAATTTGTTAAAGTGGTCGCAAGCTCAAACAGGAGATATTCAGTTTAAACCAGAACGTATTGAATTAAAACCAATTGTTGAAGAAATAGTAGGCTTGATGCAACAAAATGCACTAAGTAAAAATATTACACTTTCTTTTCATTTTACTGAAAATATGAGTGTGAATGCAGATAAAAATATGATTGATACAATATGCAGAAATCTGATTTCGAATGCGATAAAGTTTACTGAAGACAAAGGAAATGTTGATGTTATTCTGATAAGAAACGGAACAAAAGCAAAAGTTGTTGTAAAAGATAATGGAATAGGTATTAGTGATGATGATTTGGGAAATATTCTCAGCATCGACAAAAAAAATATTTCTAAAGGGACTGCTGGTGAAAGTGGCTCTGGATTAGGGCTTTTGCTTTGTAAAGAGTTTACAGAGAAAAATAAGGGTGAACTTTTAATTGAAAGTGAAATGGGTAAAGGAAGCAGTTTCGCTTTTTTACTTCCTTTAATTGATTAAAACTATGAATATTAGTTGATAGAAGCTTTCTTTTCATTAATTCTTTTTTTATATTTCACATAAAGTCTTTCAACTTTTTCACGTGCCCATGGTGTTTTTCTAAGAAAAGTAAGGCTTGATTTTATGCTTGGATTTTCACGAAAACATCTGATTTGAATGAGTTCGCCAAGAGTATCCCAATCAAAATAAAATACGAGATCTTTAATAATTTCTTCTAAAGTTATGCCATGTAATGGATTGTTTTTTTGTTGCTGTTCCATAGCTATAAATAAATGTTTTTTCTGACAGCAAAGGTAATTACTTTTCTTTATTTTAATGCTTTCACTAAAAAACATATTTTTCAATCAGATAAAAATAAAAAGGCCTGTTGTTTGCATTACTACAGGCCTTTTTTATTATTTAAAATTTATATTTATTTTGCTTTTTCTTTAGCAGAATTAATTATTCCATCACCTTGTGTTTTAGCTTTTGATACCAATTCATTGGCTTTTTTATCAGCTTCTGTATTTATTGTATTCGATTTATTTACAGCTTCATTATGTAATTTCTCCGCTGTTTTTTTAGCAGCAATTTTAGCAATAGGATTTGAAGCAGCATCAATTATTTTTTTGCCTTGAGCATCGGCTTCAGCAATTAGTTTTTCCCCTGCTTTTTTTGCTTCAGCACGTAATGCATCACCTTGTTTTTGAGCTTCAGCAATTAATTGATCAGCTTTCTTTTGAGCATCTGAAATAGCTTTGTTAGCTTCTGCTTTAGCTTTATTACTTAACTCTTCCTTCTTCTTATTTAACTCTTCAGTTGCTTTATTTTTTAAATCAGTAGCTATATTTCCGGCAGCATCTTTTAAACCAGTTTTGATAATTGGGTTTTTAAAAGTTCCACCAATCATTACATCAAATTTCATTATATCAGCTATTTTTAAGCCTATGCCTTTACTGTTTGCAGTCCCGGCAAGACCTTCCAATAAGGAATTAGCCGATCCACCCATTTCCTTACGGGGGATTTCCATTTTCATCAGATAATCAATTGTTTCGTCAAAACTTGTATAGCCAGAAACTTTAGCTTTTGATTCACCAAATTTTACATCAAATGGTTTAGTTGTAATTTTACCGTCTGCTACAGCATAGGAAATATTCAATTTATCCAAACTTAATTTTTTCAGTTTATCCATTTTCAGCGTTTCTCCAAGTTTATTCAGTGTTTCTGAATTTTCAATTATAATCTTAGATGTTGCAAGTGTTCCAGAACCATTTATACTAGTTGCAATAGGGCTCATTTTATTATCCAGCAATGTATTAAAGGTAAATTTAGCAGAAAAGCTTCCAGTTGTTCTTTCTGCAATAGGAGCCATTTTCCCTAAAGTGGCAAAAGTTTTAGCAGCTTTCGGGATGTCAAAATCCATGATATCCAGATTAAACTCAGCCGTTGGTTTTTCAAGATTTTTTGTAGAATATGCTCCGGTAACAAGCATTTTGCCATTCAGCATATTCATACTTAAATTTTTCATTGCAACAGCTTCGTCTTTAACTATAATTATACCATTTACATTTTCCATTTCCATGTTATCATAAATAAGCTTAGCAAAATCGGCTTGCATATAAAAGTCAATATTTGCAGGAATTTTCATAGTAGTTATAGCAATAGAGTTACTATCCTTGGCTTTTATATCTTTTTGAGCAATTGTTGAATCTTTAGGCATTAAATCATTAAGATTAAAATATTTCGATTTGGTTTCCAGTTTACCTTTAATGGTTTCTCCTTTTAACCAGTATGCTATGTAATTTTCTATTTTTCCTTTGGCAGAAAAATCGTTTTTGCCAATCAACATATCAAACTGAGCTAAATCAAGATATTGAGGAGCAAAATTAAGTCGGGCAGATTTTATATTAACTCCTTTCGGAAAGTCTTTGCTTTTATAGGTAAGCTTTTGTAAATCAAGAAATCCTTCAGCAATAAATTCGTTGTATTTTTGTTGTTGCAAAGCTGAAATCTTTCCTTTCATAGTAATATCAGCCTTGAATAATCCATTTAAATCCTGTCCATCTTCAAATGGATAAACTTGTTTTACACTTGCCAAATCTAAAGATCCATTGATATTCATATTGATAGCAGGATCAGAGACAGGTGTACTTAGAAACAATTTAATATCTACCGGATTATCAGCTAGCTCGACATGAAACTGCGAAATATCAATAGTTGTATTATCAGCACTACCTCCTTTGCAATTGATTTTTGTTGTAATATTTACATTATTAACAGCTTTTGGTAATGACGGATATTTAAACATTCCATTGATAACCTGCATATTCAAAGCAAAAGCAGGCAACTGATTCATATCTTTATAGATTCCTTTAAAAAATCCATCAAGAAGCATTTTTCCTTTACATTCTATTTTATCAAAATCTTTAGCATACAATGCAGGTACCATCGATAATATATTTTTAAAATCAGTTTTGTCTGTTTTAAGTTTAATATCCATATCATATCCACCATCTTTCAGCATAGTGAAAAATCCTTCAAATTGGAAAAACAACTGATTTAATCTTGTATTGTTTTCTGCAAAAGTAAACTTCATGTTTTTCATATCCATGCCCATGTCGAGTTTAATTTCTGCATCAGATTTGCTCAAATACCTAATACCTCCATAATCAACATCTAATTGTTTGATGGTTGTTAAAGTTTCCAATGTAGTAATATCGGCTGTCATATCTCCTTTTGAAGTATGATTAACGCCATTAACCATCAGGTAAAATCCGAGAGAAGCATCATCGTAAACAATATGAGCATTTTTTAGTTCTATTTTTTGAAATGCCATTTTAAAGTTTGAAGGTTCTTTTGCTGCTTCTGCAGGCTTGGTCGTATCTACTTTTACTATATCCCAGTTTACTTTACCGTTTTTCAATCCTTTAAGTAAAATGCGGGCATCATCAGCTATTATTTTTTTTATTTTGTATTCAGAACCTCCAAAAACACTCAACAGATCAATGGTTATGTATAAATTTGGAATTGAAGCCAATGTGTCGTCTTTAAACTCATCAACACCTACTATGCTTAAACCTTGCATGCTTAATGAAAAGTTAGGAAAACTTCTGAAAAGGGAAAGACCAAAGTTGTTGAAATCAACGTTGGCATTTAGTGTTTTATTCGTTTCTTCTTTCACTTTTTTAATGATAGTTCCCTTAAAGACAAGTGGTAATAAAATTAATAATACCAGCAAAACAACCAGTACAATTCCCGAAATTTTTAGTGTCTTTTTCATTTTCAATTGATTTGAATTAATAGTATGTTTTTTTATAATATATAGCAAAAGTACTAATAATAAACAATCAATGATTGAAAAGTTGAATAAGTTTTGTAAAATAAAAAGAGAAATAAATTATTCAAAGATAATTTGTATTTATAAAATTAAATATCAATTTCAAGGCACAATAGACTTCGGAGTTTTTTCTTACTTTTGCAAAAAAATTAAAACCATCTTTTAAATCATGAAAACTCATTATATTAGCAAAGAAACCCTTGGTTTTGAGGATATAGACAATATCCTGAATAATAAATTAAAATTAGCTTTATCGCAACAAGCTGAAGATGCAATCATAAAATGTCGTACATATCTTGATAATAAAATGGAAACCCAAATAGAACCTATTTATGGAATAAATACAGGATTTGGATCATTGTGCAATCATGTTATATCAAATGATCAGCTAAATACATTACAAACAAATCTTGTAATGTCGCACGCTTGTGGCTTTGGGGATGAAGTACCGCAGGAAATAGTTAAGCTTATGTTATTACTCAAGGCGCAATCACTATCTTATGGCCATTCGGGTGTACAATTAATTACCGTACAACGCTTAATGGATTTTTTTAATAATGATATTATTCCGGTTGTTTACCAACAAGGATCTTTAGGTGCTTCTGGCGATTTATCTCCATTGGCTCACATGTCATTACCTTTATTAGGGATGGGCGAAGTTTATTTCGAAGGAATTAAGCATTCTGCCTCCGATGTGCTGAAAATTTTTAATTGGCAACCAATTGAGTTAAAATCAAAAGAAGGGTTGGCTTTGCTTAATGGTACACAGTTTATGAGTGCTTATGGCGTTTATTGTTGCCTTAAAGTGTTTAAATTATCCCGATTGGCCGATATTATCGGAGCTTTATCTCTCGATGCTTTTGATGGCAGAATTGAGCCTTTCCATGAGTTAATCCAGTTGATTCGTCCGCACAAGGGTCAAATAAAGACGGCTCGTCGTATTAAGAATATATTGGAAGGTAGCGAGCTTATTAATAGAATAAAAGAACATGTTCAGGATCCTTATTCTTTCAGATGCATTCCTCAGGTTCATGGTGCTTCCAAAGATTCAATAAATTATGTTTCCTATGTTTTTAAAAATGAAATAAATTCTGTAACTGACAATCCAACAATTTTTCCTGATGAAGATTTGATTATATCAGCTGGAAATTTTCACGGGCAACCATTAGCATTAGCTTTAGACAATCTTGCAATAGCTATGGCTGAATTAGGAAATATTTCAGAACGACGAACATATCAGCTAATTGGAGGTAAACGTAATTTACCCCATTTTCTTGTTGCACATCCGGGATTGAACAGTGGTTTTATGATTCCTCAATATACTTCTGCTTCAATTGTAAGTCAGAATAAGCAATTATGTACTCCTTCATCTGTTGATTCCATCGAATCGTCACAAGGTCAGGAAGATCATGTAAGTATGGGTGCAAATGCTGCTACGAAGACATTTAAAGTATTAGAAAATCTGGAAAGAATTCTTTCGATTGAATTATTTAATGCTGCTCAGGCACTTGAGTTTCGTCGCCCAGCAAAATCATCAGATTATATTGAAAACTTTGTAGCACAGTATCGTAAAATAGTTAAATTTATTGATGATGATGAAATTATGTATACAAATATGGCCAAGTCTGTTAGCTTCTTACAAAATTATACGTTTGATCTACCTGGTGAAGATGTAAAATTATATCAGCTTTAAAGATTGATGATTATCATAAATTTGGGTTATAGAATTTGGATTTTGTAGCATAATAATAATTTGAATTCAGATATTCTCTTTTAAACTTAGATAAAGTTGAATTTGGATTTAACTATAACTGACGTTAATACAATGAGTTATAATTTTATCCATTTAGCTTATATCTATCAATAAACGATATTTTTTTAAGTTAAAAGTACTACTTTTTTTAAAACTTAATGTCCTGTTTTTTGGGGAAGTACTCTATTTTTATATTCTTCAACAATTTGATACCAAAGTAATACCATATCTGATTATATAATAGTCCAATAAGTATTTGAAAAAATATAGCTGTAACTACATGTGGATTTTACTAAATTGCTGTTCAATGTACCTACAGATTCCATGATAAACAGACTGAGTTCA
>CAIZXK010000479.1 GCA_903936865.1 uncultured Bacteroidales bacterium
ATTATTCTTCTTATCACATTGCAAATGTGGTTCAGGGTGATACTTATCCGATTTATGTTCTAAATAGCAACCATTATTCAAACGATACTTGCGAAGTATGGATAGATTGGGATCAGGATAGCAGTTTTAATGATACAACAGAATATTACCGACTTTCGAATGATGTAAATCCTTATCATACTGATATATTTGTGCCAATAAATGCGCCTTTGGGACAAACAAAAATGCGTGTAAGAATAAGACGTGAAGGAATTCAAACTCCTTGCGGAGATGCCTCACAGTTATATGGCGAAGTTGAAGATTTTACTGTAAATGTTCTATCTCCCATACCAATGGTTTTTAATTTTTATGATTTTCTGCAACAATCTGGATATACGACAGCAGACAGATATGGTCAGCCAATTTCCAGAATTAATATAAATACTACCGGAAACACAACTTTTTTATATCTTAAAAAATTGTTTTTTAATACATTAAATAGTTATGGGAATGCAAGTTCATACTATGTTAATTATACAGGAAGCAACCCAGATCCAAATAATAATATAAGTTGGTTTGGTAATATGTCAATATATAATGGTTATCAAATGCAATTTACTGATTCTTTCAGATTGAAGGAAGGTGATAATTATTTTTGGTTAAAATATGATATTTCTTCATCTCCAATTATTGGCGATCAGCTAAAAGCAGTTGTAGATTCATTTCAAATAAATGATACAACATATGTTACCAATTTACCTGAACCTATAGATTATATTAAAATTACAACCTCTTTAAATGGAGATTATAGAATAAACAAGCAAGGAAATGGAGATTATCTTTCTTTCAATGAAGCTGTAACAGATTTAATATATAGGGGTGTTTCAGGGCCAGTAGTCTTTAATGTAGATTCAGGATACTATAATGAACAAATTATTATTCCTCAGATAATAGGAGCTTCATCTACAAATACGATTACTTTTCAATCAACCGACAGTTCTTCTTCAAGTGTTTTATTGGAATATTCATCTAACGGTGGTGGTACATTAGGCTTAGGAGGTATTTTTACAATTAATATTAAAAATGCATCATATATTACATTTAAAAATTTAAGTATCTCTTCTGGTTTAATTTCCAATTATAGCAGAGTGGTTTTATTTGAAAACTATTGCGATAATATTCGGTTTATAGGAAATCATATTTACGGTGCACAACTAAGTAATATGGGTGATAATTATTCCTTGATTTTTCTTGCAAACAGTAGCCAGACTTATAATCTTCTTTTTGAAAATAATATTTTTGAAAATGGTGGAGCTGGAATCTACTCTCAAAGCTGGTATTCAAACCAAAATCATTCTATAATAAACAATACTTTTTTGCAGCAAAATGAGTATGGAATGTATATATATAATGTCGAAAACCCAATTATACGTAATAATATTATTAATTCTGATTCATATAACTGGATGTATATGGGTATTTATTTACAATACAGCAGTGGGAAAATACTATTAAATAAAAATCGGATTTCAGCTGTTAATCAAAGCAATAATTATGGAATTAATATTTACTATAATTACAATTATGATACAAATTCTATTGTTTCCAATAATTTTATTTCTATTAAATCTGTTTATGGGAATGAAGCCAATGGATTGTTTTTACAAGAAGCTGGGGTTTTAAAAATCTTTCATAACAGTATAAATATTGTTGGGAATAACAACAATTCAACATGTGCAACTATCCTTTATAATCCTAATAATTTATTCTTCCGAAACAATAATTTTTCAAATAATGCCAATGGATATGTTTTAAATTCAGACACATGCCAAACTTGTAGTTCAAATTTTAACAACTATTATTCTACTAATATTTTTGCTAAATTAATAGGGAATGATATTTATAATTTATCTTCATGGATTAGTATTACTCAAAACGACAGTAATTCAATAAATATACTACCTGAATTTATTTCCGATACAAATTTACATTCCTCAAATATGGCACTTGGTGGTAAGGGAATTCCTTTGGCTGAAGTTACTGTTGATATTGACAATGAGGCCAGAGATTTAATTGCTCCTGATTTGGGTGCAGATGAATTTATTATACCGCTTGCAGATCTTCAATTAGAGGGATTTGTAAACCTCCCCAATGGTTGTGGTTTGTCAAACAATGAATCGATTACAGTTATTATAAAAAATAATGGCATTAATTTATATAATGCTGATAGTGCAAACGTTAGTTTTATGATTGATATTTCACAGCAATTAGTTACAATAGCAATTGATAGAGATATACCATCAGGAGATACAATACATTATACATTCCCTATTGGAGCAGATTTATCTGTTAATTCATATCAAACGGATACAATGTTTAGTATTATTAGCTGGATTGATTTTGCTAGTGATATTAATCATATTAATGACAGTACAAATGCCGTAATTAGTTCAAAATATTCTCCACAGATACCAATAGTTACTGATACCACTATAAATTTTGGAACCACAGCAACTTTAACCACAGATTTGTCATCATTTATTTCTGTTTGGTATGATGAATTAACAGGAGGGAATATTTTACAAAACGGAAATCCATATATAACACCAATTCTTTATAATACAGATACATTTTATGTTTCTAACAAAAACGGAGGAACAGATTATATAACTTTAGGTCAGGCAAATGGTACTAGTGGTTATCCCTTTTATACTTATTATCACGATTCTAAAACCCAGATGTTATATACAGCACAGGAATTATATACTTTAGGAGTACAGGCGGGATTTATATCTTCTTTAGCATTCAATGTAAGTAGTATTGCATCACAAACTATGGATGGCTTTACTATTGAAATACAAAACACATCACTTAGTTCCCTTACAAATTTTATACATGCAGGTTGGACTAGTGTTTTTAATGGTTCTTATACAGTGTCTGATTATGGATGGCAGGAAATTGTGTTTCAGAATCCATTTTTATGGGATGGAAACAGTAATATATTGATAAATATATGTTTTGATAATTCTTATTATACAAGTAATTCTAATGTTTATTCAACCTATGAACCTGGAAAAACATGGTTTACAGTTGTTGACGGAGGTATGGGCTGCTCATTAACGGGAGGAGATTCTCAGGATTATCGACCTGATGTTAAACTAAAAGTTACAATGGGTAATGGTTGCGAAAGTAACAGAATTCCTTTAATAGTTAATGTTGGCAATCAACCCTCCAACGATTTAGGTGTTATTTCAATAAATTCACCGATTGATGGTTTTGAAATATCAAGCCCTGTTGTTGTTGATGTTACAATTAAAAATTTTGGAAGTGTTGCCATAGATACTTTTTATGTATCTTACCAAAAGGATAATAATACAAGTGTAAACGAACTGGTTATACAAACTATAAATCCAGGAAACAGCATTAATTATTCATTCTTACAAACTGTTGATATTTCTACATTAGGAAATTATAATTTCAAAGCATTTACTACCTTAACGGGAGATTCCATATACACAAATGATACTTCCTACAAAACAATTCAGAATACAACTTATTGTGAAGCTACTTATTCTAATGGTTGTAACTATACGAATATCAAAAATTTCACACTGAACACATTAACAAATACAAATTCTGGTTGCAATTCAAATTCTGGAAGTTATATCATATATCCCGAAAGTTCGTTTACAACTTCTCTAAAGAAAGGAGTAAGTTATCCTTTTACAATTACTCCTGGTAATAGCAGCTATTACAATGGTTATGCAATATGGATTGATTTCAACTATGATGGCGATTTTGATGATATAGATGAATGCGTTTATTATTCATATAATACACAATATACGCCTTTAAGCAATACTATATTGGTATCAGATAATCATGCATATTTAGGAAAAACCAGAATGAGGGTAAGAGCATTAAGGAATAATTATATACTTTTTAATCAATCCTGTACAAATTTTTCAGAATATGGTGAAACCGAAGATTATACTATTACTATTTTACCTCCTCCATTGCAAAAAGATCTTGAGTTATTAAGTATAATAAAACCTGATAATTCTGCTTATCAGTTAATACCTTCTGAATTTATTGTAAGTGTAAAAAATATTGGTTTAGATACAATTACACAAATTCCATTTACTTATATTTTCAATTCAAATCCTATTGTTCCATTTGCATGGAATGGGATTTTGATACCACAACAGCAACTTGAAATTTCTATTGGACAACTTACAGCAAATACTGCTTCTAATAACATTCTGGTTTATTCTGAAATGGCTGGTGATTTAGACAACTCTAATGATACTTTATCAACTAGTTACACAGCAATGGATGCTCCGGCAATTATCAGCATTACACCAGATACAATTTATGGTTCATTATCTTCATGTGATAGTCTGGCGTCTCAATCTCAAACATTAACAATTACAAATCAGGGATATCTTCCATTAATTTATAGTATATTACAAAAAGGTAGCATTAATGATAATTTTGAAGATGGATTAAGCAAATGGATTTTTAATGGGAACTGGGGTGTTATTAATCAGGGATATAATTCCGGATATGCTTTAACAGAAAGTCCTTTTGGAAGTTATGGGAATTATTGGAATCAATATATCCAATTGAAAGATTCTGTTATAGTTGCCAATAAAGATAGTTGTAAAATTTCATATATGCTAAAACGAAATATGGAAAGCTGCTGCGATTATTTAAACACTCAAATAAGTGTTAATAATGGAAGCTGGGTAAACCTTTCTCCTTCTTTTAATGGTACAGAGAATTGGAATTTAAAACAATTTTCATTTTCTTCGTATGTAAATAATGGAGATTACATAAAATTCAGATTTACTTTTACTGCTGATTATTCAGTTACAGGTGATGGCGTTTTAATAGATGATTTTTCAATAAAAGGAATATCAAGTAATACATGGCTTTCATTAAACAAAAATACAGATACTGTTGCTGTTGGAAATTCCTCTGTAGTAAGCTTAACAATGACTGTTGGTCAATTAAATGCAGGTTCTTACTCTCAAATTTTAACAATACTCTCTAATGATCCGTTTTCGTCTGTTAACTTTTTACCTGTTTATCTGACATTATCGGGTTATCCCCAGATAGTAATCAAGGACAGTATCAGAACATTCCCATCAATAATGGCTGGTGCTAATGCTTCTGATAATTTTAAAGTATACAACACAGGTTGTGATACTTTGAAAATCTATTCATTAAGCAACCAAAATCCTGCTTTTGATATTAATTACAACAGTATTGTGTTACCAAAAGACTCATCATTAATAACTGTTAATTTTAATTCGCAGAATCAGGGTTTGCAATCCGATACACTTTTATTAAATACCAGTGCAGGAGATAGAAGATTTTATGTATCAGGAATAATTCTGCCAACACCCAAACTTATTTATTATCCAGATAGCATTATTTTATCAACTAACATTTGTAATGACACACTTAATGAATTATTAGTAGTTGAAAATGTGGGCAATACAACTATGAATTGGGAGGCTTACTATAACAAAGGAGCTGGGAAATCATTATCATTTAATGGAAGCAATTCACAGGTTCAGTTTGGAAATTTAGGAGTAATACCTAATAATGGTACTATAGAATTTTGGATGAAATCTTCGGCAAGCTCAGGTAATTATAAAGTAATCTTTTCTACAAGTGGAAATAATTCCTATTGGAAAGGAATAAATGTTTATCAAAATGGAAGTTATTTATATCTGATTATTGGAGATAACAATGGAAATTCTTACACTTCATATCAAATAACCAATAATATTTCAAATAATCAGTGGCATCATATAGCTATTGCCTGGGATAAAACTTCAAATTATGGTATTTTTACTTATTTTGATGGAATCCTGATTCAAAATGGAAGTTACAATACGTATTGGCCTAGCTTAATAAATGATGTTAGACTTGGAACAGGTTATTATAATTCATCAAGTTATTTTTATTATGGAGAAATAGATGAATTGAGAATTTGGTCAGAAAAAAGAAGCTTATCCGATATAAGGGCTAATATGTTCGAATCTATAATAATACCTAAGCCTAGCCTTATTGGTTTATGGGGATTTAATGAAACTTCGGGTAATATAGCCTATAATTTCAAGGATAATATTTATAATGGGAATTTAATAAATATTTCTAAAGTAAATTCCGGTGCAAATATTATCAATTCTGGTTTTGATTTATTCCCTACAAATGGAGTTCTTGCAGCAGGAGATTCTATAAATGTAGATGTTACAATTAATACTAACGGTTTTAATAGTGGTATTTTCCATTCTTTAATACAATTAAAAACCAACGATCCTTTATCTCAGAATATATTAATACCAACTTATTTACAGATAAGTGGTAACGCAAAATTTGAGCTGAAATCAAATAATCTTCAGATAGACAGTATTATGGCTGGTGCAATAATAACCGACTCTGTTTATATTAGAAATACCGGGTGTGATACTCTTAAAGTTCAGAATATCAGTAATGCAAATTCAGCTTTTACATATAGTCAAACCATATTAAATATATTACCCAGAGATTCTGCAAAATTTTACATTACATTTAACCCGGTAAATATTGATACTTATTATGATACTCTGATTTTTAGCACAAATGCGGGTATTCACAATTTGTATGTAATGGCAATAGGAATTGCTGCACCGATTGCTTCAGTCAATCCTGTATCTATTAATGATACCATCACTATTTGCAATCAAAGCAAAACAAAGTATCTGAAAATGAAAAATACTGGAAATGAAATACTTTCATGGAGTGGAGTTATGGGAGGTATAGGTATTAGTGATAATTTTGATAACGGAATTACAAGTTCGAACTGGAGTGAAATAAGTGGCGGAATAGCAGCAGCTTCTTGCGGAACAGCTTTAAACAGCACTAATGCATTATATTTTAATGGTAATTTAACCCGTCAGGCTGTTACAAAATCAATTAATACAATCGGAGGAGGTTCCGTGTCTTATTATATTAAAATTGCAAATGGTAGCAGTCCATGCGAAGCCGCTGATTACGGTGAAGACATCGTTTTTGAATATTCTGCAAATAATGGAAGTAGTTGGAATATTATACAAACTC
Organism: uncultured Bacteroidales bacterium; assembly: GCA_903936865.1. Classification (GTDB taxonomy): domain Bacteria; phylum Bacteroidota; class Bacteroidia; order Bacteroidales; family JACABE01; genus JACABE01. Next base: position 7,093 of record CAIZXK010000479.1, read on the forward strand.
TCAATACAGGGAATTATACAGTTTTCACTAACATTCAAGTCTCAATACCCTCTGCAGCACAAAACTTTAATACTAAATTCAGATGGAGACAATTATCTCATAGTGGTTCCTGCTGCGATCATTGGGCTATAGATGAAGTAAGTATCAATATTTTGAATACTGCTAATATTTCACCTGTTTCAGGCAATGTAGCAATAGGTGATTCAGCAACCATTCAAGTTGTTTTAAACGGACAAGGATTGATTAATGGCTTATATAATTCTCAGCTTTTATTTAATACAAATGATCCGGTACATTCTCAAATAACAGTTCCTATACA
>CAIZXK010000480.1 GCA_903936865.1 uncultured Bacteroidales bacterium
AGAATGAATGATAATAATTTATTATATTTTTTCAACGAAAATTCCATAAGAAAATTGTTTATTTTTTGTATTTACAAAATAATAATTTTAAATTCGCTTTTATTTATTTAAATAATTTTCAAAGTATTCTATTGTTTCAAATATACCTTTATCAAGAGGTTTATTTGCCTTAAATCCAAATTTTTCTAAAGCTTTAGATATATCTAAACTTCTTCTAGGTGTACCATCTGGCTTATCATAATCCCAAACAATTTTTCCTTTAAAATGTGTTAAATCTGCGATTATATCAACAATTTCTCTTATTGATGTCTCAATTCCAGTTCCAAGATTTACAGGAATTATTTCATTTAACTTTTCTGCTGCTTTTAAAATCCCTTCTGCTGCATCTTCTACAAATAAAAATTCTCTTGTAGCATTTCCTGATCCCCATACTATTACTTCTTCTTTATTTGTTTTGACAGCTTCAATAAAACGTTGAATTAAAGCTGGAATTACGTGTGCATCATCTTTGCAAAAGTTATCATTAGGTCCATATAAGTTAACAGGTAATAAAAAAATAGAATTTAATCCATATTCTTTTTCGTATCCTTTAGCTAATTCAAGTAATGTTTTTTTTGCAATTCCATAAGGAGCAGTAACTTCTGCAGGGTAACCATTCCATAAATCTTCTTCTTTAAAAGGAACAGGTGCATTTTCAGGATACGAACATGTTGTCCCTAATAAAACAACTTTCTTTACATTATTTATTCTTGATGCTTCTAGTAAATTAAATCCCATCATAATATTATCGTACATCATTGAACCAGGAAACTTTTTATTGAAAAGTATTCCACCAACTTTTGCAGCCAAATGAATAACAATATCAATATTTTTTGTTAGTTCACTACAATGTTCAAAATGTCGCAAATCATATTCAGGATAATTTGGTACAATTATGTTCTCTTTTAAAACTTCCCTCTTTAAAAGTCCAGCAACTACAGCCTTACCTAAAAATCCAGCACCACCAGTTACTAATATTCTTTTTTTATTCCAAAAATCCATATCTATATATTTAAATCATTAATCATCATAATTTCTACTAATTTTTCAAAAGAAGTTGCATTTGGATTCCATCCTAGTTTTTTAATAGCCTTTTCTGGATTGCCAATAAGTAACTCAACCTCAGCAGGTCTAAAATATTTTGGATCGACATCTACAAGTATTTTATTGGTTTTTCTATCAATTCCAACTTCATTTATTCCTTTACCTTCCCATACAATTTCTACATTAATATATTTAAATGCACATTCTACAAATTCCTTTACAGTATGCATTTCACCGGTTGCGATTACATAATCATCAGGTTCATTTTGTTGCAACATCAACCACATACATTCTACATAATCTTTTGCATATCCCCAATCTCTTAATGAATTTAAATTACCTAATGACAATCTATCTTTTTCACCTCTTTTTATTGCAGAAGCAGCAAGCGTTATTTTTCTGGTTACAAATGATTCACCTCTTCTTTCTGATTCATGATTAAATAATATTCCATTACTAGCATGTAAATTATATGCTTCTCTGTAATTTTTCACTATCCAATATGCATAGAGTTTTGCAACTCCATATGGTGATCTGGGATAAAATGGAGTTGTCTCTGTTTGAGGAATTTCTTGTACTTTCCCATACAATTCACTAGTTGATGCATGGTAAATTTTTGAATGATTTTCCAGTCCCAAAAGTCTAACAGCTTCCATCAATCTTAGTGTGCCTACTGCATCAACTTCTGCTGTATACTCTGGGATATCAAAAGAAACTTTAACATGCGATTGAGCTGCCAAATTATAAATTTCATCTGGTTGTATTTCTTTTATTAAACGAATTAAATTACTAGAATCAGTCATGTCGCCATAATGAATAAAAAAATTTCCATGAAATTGATTATCCCTCATATAACTATCTAAATACAAATGTTCTATACGTCCTCTGTTAAAAGATGAACTTCTTCGTATTATACCATGAACTTCATACCCTTTTGAAAGTAATAATTCTGATAAATATGAACCATCTTGACCTGTTACACCAGTTATAAATGCTTTTTTCATTAATTCTTCTCTTTAATTTGATTAATTTTTTCTTTAATTATATAAAACAAAATTTTTGAATCCTCAAAGAAGTATCTTCTCCATAACCTTTTGGGTTCATGAATTAACCTCCAGAGCCATGCAAGCCCAATTTTTTTGATTATTTCTGGTGGTATACTTTTTAATCCTGCAGCAAAATCAAAGGCAGCACCCACCTGTATACTTACTGGTATTTGATATTTATCTTTGTTCTCTATAATCCACTTCTCACCTCTCCCGTTAGACATAGCAACAAACAATACATCAGCAGTAGATTCTTTTAACATTTCTATAATCTTAAAATTTTCATTTTTATCATTTTCAAAGCCCAATGGAGGTGAATAATATTGAACATTATTAAGATTAGGATATTTTTTCTTTAAATTTAAATATGCCTTTTCAGCAACTCCATCTGCAGCACCTAATAAAAATATTTTTGCACCTATTGTTGATAAATAACCACAACCTTTTTGAAAGAATGTACTTCCTGATACCTTACATTTTAAAGGTATATTTAAAATTTTTGAAGCTATTACAATAGATATGCCATCAGGTAATAAGAAGTCAGCTTTTTTTAATACCCCCATAAAAGACTCATTTGCAATTGCATCTACTGTCATCTGTGCATTTGGTGTAAATATGCTATAAAATCTATTTTTACTTTTTGAACATTCTGCGAGTAATTCACATGATTCATTCATGGTTAAATTTACAAAATTTAATCCAAAAATTTTTCTAAAAGGTACTTTTTGAATAATATCACTCATAAATACAAAATCTAAATATTAATTTAAATTATTTCCAATTATTAGAGCGTTATAATAAGACATAACAGTAGAATAATAAGTATTTAAATCAAAATTTAAATCAAAATAATTTTTAGCATTATCCCCTAAGTCTTTCATCCTTTCTTCGTTTTTTAGCAAATATTCTAATTTTAAAGCTATATCATCGGGATCACATTTTTTAACTAAAACACCATTTATATTATCATTAATAATAACTTTCATTGAAGCATCATCTGTAACTATTATAGTCTTCCCAAAAGCCATTGCTTCCAACATTCCCATAGGTAAACCCTCGCCCCATCTTGAAGGTAATATAAATATTTGACATTTATTTAATATATCCCATTTTTCCTTTGATTGGACAATACCGTAAAATGTATATTTACTTTTTAAATTCTTTTCTAATTTTTCAATAATTTCATCTTGTAATATACCTGCTCCACATAAATGAAAATGAAAATTTATTTTTGTTCTTTTGCTTAATAAAATTAATGAATCAACCAAATCTATAATTCCTTTGCTTTCAACAATTCGACCCATAAATAGTATATTATTATTGACAGGTGCAGTTTTCATTTCTCCCTTTATTTCATTTGTGTCAATGCAATTTTGCAAAACAAAAACTTTCCTTAAATATTTTTTTAATATTATACTTTGCTTTTATAAGCTTAATAGACTGACTGCAAAAACCCAGAAAATATGGCAATTTTAGAAGAATATTACAATAAGAAAGTTATATCCCTTGATGAA
>CAIZXK010000481.1 GCA_903936865.1 uncultured Bacteroidales bacterium
AGCATCAGGTAGTTGAAAACTTATAAATCCCATCGCCTGCCATATTTCCATAACATTGCTTATATGAACACTAAAAGGAGAATACATTGTATTATCGGAAATCATTTCCAGTGTTTTTGTTTCTTCCAGCTTATTATACAACCTTTTATAAACAATGCCTTCGTCCTTGGTAAGAACAACATAAGTTTTACCGTCCTTTACATTATACCAGTTATCTAAATATCTGCAAATAATATAAGTACCACTTGGAACAGGTTGCATACTATCACCTTTAATCTGAAAAATCCGATACGTTCTGTCATGTGATATTTCTGGCAACGGCAATGAAAAAGCGGTAAGACTTTCAACAAATTCAACATCAGCATAACCATTTAAATATCCAGCTGCAGCCTTTTCGGGAACAACAGTCAATAATTCATTATTTTCCTTATCAACTACTGTCGAAAGTATCCTCAAATGATTTGCTTTGATATCTGTTTCAATTTTATTCTGATTTTGTTGAGGTAAGCTTAAATCCTTATCTAATAAATCGTGTAAACTAACATTAAAATAGAATGCCATTGCCTGTAAAAGCGGTAATTTGGGGACAGCCCTCGATTCTTCGTAAGATCCGATCATTGAACGTTTAACACCTATCTTTAATGCCAGATCATCTTGCGTTAATTGCTTTTGCTTACGCAAATACTTAATGTTTTCTGCTAAGTATTTCATTGTTTAACTTGTTTGATTTTCATTCATTTAAATCTAAATATGATAGATAATGGAATGAGGTTAAATAAAAAGTTTTATCAAATTGCTAATATGCTAATTTTATTAGTATATTTGCAGTACAAAATTAGCAAACATTTTTTCAATTCCTAATATTTTTTATTCTTATGAATGAAAAAGTTTTAAAAAAACTAAGTATTTTAGCAAATGCAGCCAAATATGATGTTTCATGTTCTTCGAGTGGAAGTAGCCGGAGCAATAGTGGTAATGGTCTTGGAAATACAGTTTATGGTGGTATTTGTCATAGCTTTACTGAAGATGGAAGATGCATTTCGTTGTTAAAAATTTTACTTACCAATCACTGTATTTACGATTGTGCCTACTGTGTAAACAGAGTTAGTAACGACATTGAAAGAACTGCATTTACAGTGGATGAACTGGCTGATTTAACCATTAATTTTTATCGGAGAAATTATATTGAAGGTTTATTTTTGAGTTCGGGAGTAATGAGAAACCCTGATTTTACGATGGAAAGACTAATGAAAGTTGCAAAGAAACTTCGCGAAGAATACAGGTTTAATGCTTATATCCATTTAAAAGCCATTCCGGGCGCTGATCCTGAATTAATCAGACAAGCTGGCTTATATGCCGATAGAATGAGCGTAAATATTGAAATACCTTCCGAACCCAGCCTGAAATTACTTGCCCCTGAAAAAGATTTTGCAAGTGTTTATAAACCAATGGGACTGATAAAGAATAACATTATTAGTGCTAAGGAAGAAAAGAAAAAATTCAGAAATGCACCCGCCTTTTCACCCGGTGGTCAAAGTACACAATTGGTTATAGGTGCTTCACCCGAAAACGATAAACTTATTCTCAATCTTGCGTCTTCATTATATGATAACCAAAAACTAAAGCGGGTTTACTATTCAGGTTATGTGCCTGTTACATTAACAGACAAGAGACTTCCGGCACTTAAACAACCACCTTTGATAAGAGAAAACAGATTGTATCAGGCCGATTGGTTGCTAAGGTTTTATGAATTTAAAGTAGAAGAAATTGTAAATGATGAAAACCCTGACCTGGATTTGGAACTTGATCCAAAATTGAGCTATGCTTTAAGAAATCCACATATTTTCCCGGTAGATATAAATAAAGCAGATTACGAAATGATACTAAGGGTTCCCGGAATCGGTGTGAAATCAGCAAAGCTAATCGTTGCTTCCCGTAGATTTGGCAAATTAGACGAAGGTCATCTTAAAAAAATGGGAATAGTGCTTAAAAGAGCTAAATATTTTATTACTTGTAATCAATTAACTGACGGACATAAAGATATTTTACCATCAATAATCAGAAGAAACATATTAAATGAAAAACATAAAATGCTGATGAAGAAAAATCCGTATCAATTATTACTGTTTGAATAGTATTTACTACATGATAACTAAAGAAATGCAACTTAAGAAGTTTCAATTATTAATATGACAACATTTTTATACGATAAAACATTTGAAGGTTTACTAACGTTGGTATTTGAATCTTTCAGACTGAAAGCTAATGCAGATGTGATATTGGGTAAAAGGAATTATCAGGTATCATTACTGGATAATCCTATCGAAATTGAAACTGATATTGAAAAAGCTGAACGGGTATGGAAAGGATTACTAACTAAAACAAGCAAAAAGTCTGCAGAAATGATTTATCATGCGTTCCTTTCTGAAATGGATGGAGTTGAAATGTGGATTTATAAATATTTGAAACTGGCTTTTTCTGAGAAATATGATGTTTCTGTTAATTATCGCGAAGAAAGTGTTTTGCAGATTAAACAAATACAGCAATCTGTACTTCGGGAAGCCCATCGGATGTTTATGTTTGTAAGATTTCAGCGTACATCAGCCAATATTTATTTTTCACCTATACAGCCTGTTTATGATGTAATCCCTTTGATTGGCAAACATTTTAAAAATCGTTTTAAAGATCAGATTTGGGTAATTTACGATACTCTCAGAAATTATGGTTTGTATTATGATAAAAAGAATGTGCAGGAAATTAAACTCGAACAACAAAATTACAGCAAATCTTCGGGTAAAATTAATGCGTCTTTACTGGAAGAGAAAGAAGAAACCTATCAGATTTTATGGAAAAATTATTTCGATTCAATAAATATTAAGGAAAGAAAGAATCTGAAAGTTCAGATGCAATTTATGCCCAAAAGATTTTGGAATTATTTGCCCGAAATGAATGAATAATTCAATAATTTTTAATGTAAAATCAACAAAATTAAAATATTACATATATCTGTAAGAATTTTTATTCGTGTTTTTATATTAAGTAGTTTACAAGATTTTATCTTCATTTGATTCTATTTTAATTTGTAAAATTCATGACAAACAAAAATAAAACTTTCCGTCTTAAGGTTAAATACTTTTATTTATTGTTCTGATCGAAAGAAAATAAATTTACAAATAACTAAACCTTTGTTTTATTCCAGAATCATAATAAACGGATTTATAAATAAACATTAACTTTGCAACTCAAATTAACAAAATATGTTTAAATCAATTAAGTTTGTTGTAATCATTCTTTCAATAATAGTAATTACAAACACATACGCTCAAAACACTCAGAAACAAAACACTAAATATCAGATTAAGGGCATTGTTACAGACAGTTCAAGTGGAAAACCTATTGAATTTGCATCTTTCAGCATCATTAATCCCAAAGATCAGAAAATGGTTACTGGTGGAATTACCAATTCAAAAGGTATTTTCTCTATTGATGAAATTGCAAAAGGTAAATATCAGATAATGATATCATATATTGGTTATGCAACCTACAAAAATATGCTTAAACTTGATGGAGAAAGCTCTTTAAAGAACCTTGGAAATATTAAATTATCCAAACAAAGCATTGAATTAACACCAACTGAAATTCAGGGTGAAGCCATTCCTTTTCAGGTTAAAGAAGATACCGTTGAGTTTTCGGCTTCATCATTTACAACCGATTCGAATGCTGTAGTAGAAGATTTGATAAAGAAACTTCCAGGTGTAGAAGTTGATAAGGATGGTAAAATAACTGCATATGGAAAAGAAGTTACTAAGGTTTATGTTGATGGCAAACCATTTTTTGGAAACGATACCAAAACAGCAACCAGAAACTTGCCGGTAGATATGATAGATAAAGTTCAGTTTATTGACAAAAAATCTGATCAAAGCATTTTTACTCAAATAGATGATGGAGATGTAGAAAAAGTGCTTAATCTGGTAGTAAAACCGGGACGAAAAAATGGATTTTTCGGAAAAGCAACTGCAGGTATTGGTACAGAAGAAAGATATGATGGAAGTGGCATGATAAATTGGTTTGAAGGAGCAAGACAAGTTTCATTGATAGGCACTGCAAACAATATTAATAATATAAGGTTCAGTGATTTTGTTTCGATGGATCAAAACAGCAAATTAAGCGGATCTATTAATTTTATGATGAAAGGAGGAGCTAGCGGAGGTTCACGTTTTTTCAGAGGTGGAGGTAATATGCCGAATATGAACGCTTCAGGTATAAACTCTTCATGGTCGGCAGGTGCAAATTTCAGAGATAGTATTGGTAGAAAAATTAGTTTTACAGGCAGTTACATGTTTACTGCATCGGATAATACCAAAGAACAAATCAGCAGCAGGCAAAACTTCCTGAAAGATTCATCCTTTTTTTATAATAACACACAAAATGTAAATAGTACCAATTATAATCATAATATCAATATGGAATTCGATTATCGTTTAGATTCAATGAATTCCATTTTATTTACGCCCCGCATCAGAATTACCAATTCAACGAGTAGTGATGAAAGTAAATTTAATTCATTCGGATTATCAGGAATTGATTTTAACAATGGGAATAGCCTAACTAACAGAGATAATCAATCGATTAATATATCAAGTGAACTGCTTTTAAGACATCGCTTTGCAAAGAAGCGAAGAACCATTTCCTTATCGGTAAAACCAAGCTATAAATCCTCAAACAGTGATGGTTTTGATATTTCAAACAGTTATTATTTAATTTCAAATATATGGAAAAACGATAGTATTGATCAGAAAAAAAACACTAAATCAGATGAAAAAGGAATAGAAGCCAGGTTATCATACACAGAACCTATTTTTACAAATATTATAATGGAATTAAATTATAATTTTTATATGAATAATAGCAGTTCGGATAGAAAAACATTAAATTATAATCCCTTTACAGATGAATATTCCACAATAGATACTACCTATACAAATAATTATGAAAATACATTCATCAATCACAGGGCAGGTATTAACTTCAGGGTATTCAGAAATTTATGGGATTATACAATTGGGATTGGCATTGAACCATCGTTAATTAGAAGCAATTCAATAAATAAAGGAACAACACTCGAACAAAATGTGGTAAACTTTTCACCTTCCTTAAATATAAATTATAAACCTAAAAAAGGGAAAAATCTAAGGATAAGATACAGGGGAACAACTGATCAGCCAAGCCTGACTCAATTGCAACCTATTCCAAATAATTCCAATCCGCAATACATCGTAAATGGTAATCCCGATTTAAAACCAGAGTTCAATAATAATCTGAATGTCAGTTATAATAGCATGGATTTTGCTTCAATGAATTTTATTTTTGCAGGTATTATGCTAGACAATACCATAAATAAAATTGCAAATCAAAGTATTTATGATAGTTTGGGGCGACAAATAACTACTCCTGAAAATGTTAACGGGTATTATGCCATTAATGTATTTACAGGATTTGGAAAACCAATTAAGAAATTTATTATCAATCTTACTGGAAATGCAGGTTTTTCTAATGATGTAAATTACTATAATTCTAATAGCTATACTACTCAAAATCTGATTTTAGGTTTAAATAGCCGTCTTAATTATAATGGAAAAAAAATTACCGCAGCTCCTATAGCAAAAGTAAATTTCACCAAGGCTATGTATTCGCTCGAAAACCTTTCCAATACCGAATATGTTAACTATACGTTAGGTTTCGATTTTCAATATGATTTGCCTTGGAATTTCAAAATTGGAAGTGATATTCAATACACTGCAAACAGTGGATATGGTGCAGGGTATGATATAACTTCAACAAACTGGAATGCATTTGTTTCCAAACAGTTATTTAAGAATAAAAAAGCACAGATTAAGTTTCAGGTTTATGATATTTTGGAAGACAATAAAAGTATTTATCGTACAACCACAGAAAACTACATCGAAGATGGGAGAATTAATTCATTATCCAGATTTTTCATGTTAAGTTTTTCTTATAGTTTCAGCAAATTTAAAGGAAAAGAACCTGAAAGAAGACGAGGAATGATGGGATTCCCAATGGGTGGTCGTGGAGGAGATGATTTCTAATTAATCCTAAATTATTTCTCAAAAACATTCTATTGGAGTTTTGTTCAATGAGCAATATTAATCATTAATAAGTTCATGTTTTTTGATTAAATATGTAGTATTTTTGTATAAAAAAAAACTGCCATGTACAACAACGATACCATTTGTGCTTTAGCAACTGCACCCGGCGTTGCTGCAATTTCAATCATCAGGGTTTCAGGAGAAAACGCTATAGATAGTTGCAGCAAAATATTTAAAAGCAAAAATAAAAATACACTGGAATTTAAAAGTCATCGTATCTATTTTGGTTATATTCAAAATGAAACAGAAATAATCGATGAAGTTTTAATGAGTATTTTCAAAGCTCCTAAATCATATACCGGCGAAAATGCTGTTGAAATTTCTTGCCATGGTTCTGTTTATATACAACAAAAAATTATGGAACTTCTTATCAGTAATGGTGCGAGAATTGCAAAACCCGGCGAATTTACCATGAGAGCTTTCTTAAATGGCAAATTGGATTTATCGCAGGCAGAAGCTGTTGCTGATTTAATAGCATCTCATTCAAACACATCGCATGCACTCGCATTGGATCAGATGCGTGGAGGTTTTTCAAACATAATTAAAGAATTGAGACAGCAATTGCTTAATTTCTCTTCTCTGATAGAACTGGAACTTGATTTTAGTGAAGAAGATGTTGAATTTGCTGATAGAAAAGCTTTAAACACTTTGTTGTCAACATTAAAAACAGAAATTAACAAGCTTATTAATTCTTTTGCTCTTGGTAATGTTCTTAAACATGGTATACCAGTTGCAATAATCGGCAAACCAAATGTAGGAAAGTCAACATTACTCAATTCAATATTAAATGAAGAACGGGCAATTGTATCTGATATACCCGGTACAACCCGCGATACAATTGAAGATACACTTAACATTAAAGGAGTTACTTTCAGATTTATTGATACAGCTGGATTAAGGGAATCTTATGAGGAAATTGAAACTATTGGAATTGAAAGAACTTATCAGAAAATAGAGCAGGCAAGCATTATTCTTTATGTTGTTGACATTAGTGAAACATCGGTTGATGAAATTATAGCATCCTTAAAAGATTTTGAACAACATATAAAAAATAAAACAAAGAGATTTATTGTTATTGCAAACAAAACGGATCTCTTATATCAAACACCTCAACATTTACGTGAACTGTTATCATTGGAAGTTATATTTATATCGGCTAAACGCAAAGAAAATATTAATCTGATTACTGATTCTTTACTTAAATCGGTTGAAACAGAAAAAGCAACTGATAATACAATGATTTCCAATATTCGTCATTACGAAGCACTCGATAAAACGTTGGAAGCTATAAATCAAATAGAAATTGCAATTGAAAATAAAATTCCCAGTGATTTGATTGCAATTGATCTAAAAACTGCCTTATTTCATTTAGGTGAAATAACAGGTGAAATAACGAATGATGAAGTTCTTGGCAATATTTTCAAAAATTTCTGCATCGGAAAGTAATTACTTTTCTCTTATCTTCTAACTGCTTGTTTTTCTTTACTTTTTAACATTTTTTCTTCTCTTTTTTGTTGCCTGTTTGCTTTTTTTTTATTATCTTTGTTGCCTGATTGTTGCCCAAGTATAATTTTTTAGTTGCCAGGCAACAATTAGGGGAAATGATGTCACCTTAAGACACATTAAGTCATTTTAAGACATTTACTGACTAACAAAGACATATATGAGCAGCAATTTAATTTTAAAGAAAATTTGCGATTTTTGCGGTAATGAATTTGAAGCAAAAACCCTATTTACCCGCTATTGTTCCCATACTTGTAACCGTAAACATTACAAAATACTCAAAAGGGAAAAAGAAATTGAATCCGTTAAGGCAGTTAAAATCATCCCAGTTAAGGAACCAATAATTTCGAATATTGGCATTCAGCAAAAAGAATTTCTTAGCGTTGAAGAAACAGCTACCCTTCTGGGAGCAAGTCGCAGAACCATTCAACGGATGATATCCAAAGGGACTCTGAAAGTGGGTAAAATTGGTCGCAGAACCATAGTAAAAAGATTGGAAATTGATAAACTCTTTATTTAGTAATACCATGAATGTAACATTAAGACAACGGCAAAAAGGCGAAAAGGTAAGTTTATACCTTGATTATTACCATCAGGGGAAGCGCAATTATGAATATTTGCAACTATACCTTTATCCAGAACCTAAAAAGGGAAAACTTTCAAAAGAACAGAAAGAAGAAAACCGGAAAACACTTACACTGGCAGAATCCATCCGCTCCAAACGTCATTTGGAAATACAAAATGGAATATATGGTTTTCAGGATCAGGGCAAAATGAAAGGTAGTTTTATCAGATATTTCGAATACCTTACTGAAAAAAGAAAAGGCAGTGATGGGAATTACGGTAATTGGGACAGTACATTAAAACACCTTCGCAAATTTGTTAAATACGATATTACTTTTGCACAGATCAACAAACGTTGGCTAGAAGATTTCAAAGAATACTTATTAAGTGTAAATATATCATTAAATAAAAAACTTTCAAAAAACTCTGCATCATCTTACTATAATAAAATCAGGGCAGCATTAAAGATAGCATGTAAAGAAGGAATCATTCAGCGGAATCCAGCTGAAGAAACCGAAGGCATTAAACAGGTTGAAACCGAAAGAAACTTCCTTTCGTTAACAGAATTACAGACAGTTGCAAAAACTGAATGCGAAATACCTGTTTTAAAACGTGCTTTTCTCTTCAGTGCATTAACTGGGTTACGCTGGTCAGATATTAATAAATTACGTTGGTCAGAAATACAACATTCCAACGAAATAGGTTACTACATTCGCTTTATTCAAAAGAAAACCAAAGCTGCCGAAACCCTGCCTATTTCCGAACAGGCTTTGGAATTTTTAGGTGATCGCACTGCTGAAAATAATAGGATTTTTGCAGATTTACATTACAGTGCCTGGTATAATATCAAATTACAGCAATGGGTCTTGAAAGCAGGTATTACCAAAGCAATTACATTCCATTGCGCCCGTCATACCTATGCTACTTTGCAATTAACCTTGGGTACTGATATTTACACTGTATCAAAGCTTTTAGGCCATAAGGACCTTAAAACAACACAGATTTATGCCAAAATTATTGATGAACGTAAAACGTTGGCAGCTAACAAAATAAAATTATAATCATGAAAATTAAAGCAGTTATCTTCAATGAAATCCTTTATGGTCCCCTATCCCCTTGGTTATCTTCAAATGCTAATGAAACCAAATTTAAGGAATTACTTAATAATCAGTTAAGAGCAAACAAGGACAACCATTTTCAATACTTTAAATATCTGATTGATAATTTCAAATATTACTCAATTAATTTGAATATTACACACATATCCGAAAATATACACTCAGCAAACATTGCAAAGTTTGCTGAGTTGCAAAATAATTTCAGCTTGTTTACAATTCCTGTTTTTTACAGCAAAACATCCGAATTTTATTATTATCTTATTAATAACGAATACAATCGTATTAGGAATGCTATAACCTACAATGTCAAAAATTCAACCGACGAGATTGATTCAGTATTTCACGTTGTAAATTTGTTAGATAATCTGGAATATTTATTTGAACAGTTTAACGAAAAAAAATATGACGACAAAATTAGTTTATATGTATTGAATGCTATGAAATTAACTCTGTTCAGATTATATGAAGAAATTAAAATTGTTTTCCCTTCTTATATCGGTTCCGAAGCACTGACTGAAAATGAAATCATCAACTTTATTGCTCCTGACTTTGAAGCTAACAAAAACAATCCTGATACCATTGATTATACAATTTCCCAATATCTGTCAGCTAAAAAACCGGAGGATCAAAAAGATATTGTTACAGAAAAAAAAGAGCTGAAGCCTGATAAACCTATATTTATTCTTAACAAATCAGATTTTCGTTCTGGTTTTAAAGGCAAATTATCTTTTGATGACATCCGCAACATTCAATTATTTTCTGAAATGGAAAAGAATCTATATGATCACGATTTCATAGACCTTAATTATAATTTTACAAACAAGCACAATAAAAAGAAAGAATTTGCTGCAATTATTAAAATTCTTATTTCAAAAAAATATTTCAGGGAAAGTAATTTTAAACATCATCATAAGTTTAAGGACTTTGAATATCGTCAGTACCTCGACCATCGTTATAATGTGGATACTTCTCAACAATTTCGCAAATGTAATCCAGAAGAAATTGATTCAATTACAAAGGCAAATTTCTGGATTGACAATTTGCCTGTTTGCCGATAATACGGTATTTTGACTTGAAAATACCATTTCAAAATACCACCCTGTCTTTGCAAACAACTATATTTGAAAGTTATATATAATTTCCCAAAATACCGTTTTTTCTCTCTGTTTTCTTTTCTTCTCAACTTTGCCAAGTCTTTGAAATCCAAAGATGACTTTTGGCCAAAAGTCCATTTTATGAATAAATAAATTTTAGTCAAAATGGACGAAATTATTTTAAATGAATTAAAGGAGTTAAGAAAACTCATTATCGATCAAAATCTGTTAAAAAAAGATGTACTGAATTTCTCGGAGGCTTGTCAGTACCTCGACATCAGCGAAAGCCACCTATATAAGCTTACCAGCCGTAAGCAGATACCACATTTCTGTCCGCAAGGAAAGAAACTCTATTTCAATCGACACGAAATGGATAACTGGTTGCAGCAAAACCGCCAGATTTCCAATGATGAAATTGAAAAGCAAGCCACTGATTATTTAATTCAAAACAGAAGAAAATAGTCATGGAAACTGAAATTCATCATAAAAATTCATCAGATCCGGTTAGTTCAGAATGTACTACAGTATTTTCTGGGTTTAATAAACCAGTTGAACACAAAGCCTTGATTATAATAATCAACAGCATTATTAATGGCAAATACAGAGCGGATATTGAAAATATCCGTTCTGCCATAGCGGAAGGAAATAAAGAAAAAGCCGACCGCTTAAAAAAGCAACTACCTGCTTTTACTCCATCAGCCACCTTCAATGATGGTCGAAAACTCGATTTGCTCGACCAGTACAACAGCTATATTCATCTTGATTTCGACAAACTTACACCTGTTCAGCTTAGCAATGCATTTCTTAAAATTTCTGAAATCCCATTTACGTTTGCTTGCTTTCGCAGCCCAAGTGGTAATGGTCTTAAAGTTTTTGTAAAAGTTGATTCAAATGCACTTAACCACAGCATTGCTTACAGCCAGGTTCAGGCTTATTACGAAAAGGAACTTAATATTCTTTGCGATCCCAAATGCAAGGACATTACACGACTTTGTTTTGTTTCTGATGATCCGGAGGCTTATAAGAATATCAAAAATAAAATATTCAACGTAATTACTGACAGCATTCAACTTCCTGTCAAATCTCAGCCAAATACACTTATAAACAATACGATGCAAAAACTTGCAGAAAAAAATGAAAACGATTATCAGGCTATATTTGAAGAATGTGTAAGTTTCACCGAAAAAAAGGAACAATACAACCAGGGAAACCGCAACAACTTTATATACCTCTTGGCTTCCAACTGCAACCGTAAAGGCATTCCCGAAACCCTTGCACTTGATTTCATCATTACTAACTTCGATTTATCTGAGCAGGAAATCAGGGCATCCGTTAAGAGTGCATTCAATAATCATATGGCAGACTTTGCAAAGTTTGCAAACACTGCAAAAAATGACATCACAAACTCAAACCAGCACACTGCTCTCGAAATAGATGATATTGATTACCTTAAATCATCACCATTTATCCCCGATCAGGTATATGATAAGTTGCCCGTATTACTCAAATCGGCTGCAATGGCTTTTTCCGATAAAAGGGAACGTGATGTTTTTCTTACGGGTGCTTTGCCGATACTGAGTGGATGTTTGCCAAATGTAAAAGGAGTTTACAACCAGCAAACGGTTTATCCCCAATTGTTTTCATTTATCATTGCTCCGGCTGCCAGTGGTAAAAGTGCCATGAAGTTTTCCAAAATGCTTGCCGACAAATACCACGAGCATATTATTAGAAACAGCAGAGACGATAAACAAAGGCACGATATCGAAATGGCTGATTACAAAAATCAGTTAAGGTTCAAAACGAAATCGGATGAGGTAAGTGATCCTCCTCAGGAGCCTTCTTTCAAAGTCGTTTTCATTCCGGCTAATGCCAGTTATGCAAAAATAATTTCTCATCTCGAACAAAATCTGGGTGAAGGTATCATTTGCGAAACCGAAGCCGATACAATGGGCAATGTGCTGAAACAGGAATGGGGTGGTTATTCCGATTTATTACGCAAAGCATTTCAGCACGAACGGGTTTCAAGCTCCAAAAAAACTAATAATGAATTTATTGAAGTTAACGAACCTCGATTGGCTGTAGCTTTATCTGGAACTATCAACCAGGTCTCAGGCCTGATTGCCTCTGCCGAAGACGGCTTATTCAGCCGCTTTATGTATTATGCTTTCAAACCCGAACAGCTTTGGCACGACGTATCTCCTTTTGCTAACAACATCAATCTTACCGATCATTTCAAACACCTGTCTGATCAGGTTTTTGAGTTAGTCAGTTTTCTGAATCTTTCACCTACCACTATTGAACTTTCACGTTCTCAATGGGATAAATTGAACTCTACTTTCAGCAAATGGCTTATTGAAGTTACTTCATTTGTTAATGAAGATGCCGGCAGTGTGGTTAAACGTTTAGGTTTGATAGTATATCGCATAGCTATGATATTTACATCCTTACGGAAACACGAATCCTCATTTACACTTACATCCATCACTTGTTCCGATACCGATTTTGAGGCTGCACTTGCCTTGGCTGAAACCTATCTGCAACACAGCTTATTGATGTTTCACAACCTGCCTAAGCAATCTGAAAAAACGGTATTTCATTCCGGCGAAAATAAGCCAAAGTTTTTTAAGGCATTACCCGATGAATTCAAAAGAGCCGAAGCAATTGTTTTAGGCAAACAGTTCAAGCTTTCTGAACGTTCTGTTGATCTTCTTTTAAAAGAACTCTTAGGCAAATACCTCACCCAGCCCAAAAATGGCTTTTATGCAAAAATAAAACACTAATCAATTCTATTATGTTCCATCTCTGAAATAGCAACTTAACCCAAAAGTTGCTATTTTTTTTTATTTTTTGATGTAACCAGCTATTAAACAAACCCGAATCAAGTTCACCGAGCCAGTCACCAAGCCGGACACCGAGCCGATCACCGAGCGGAGTCGAGGTGAGTCGAGGTGAAGTCGAGATGGAGTCGAGCCGGTCATCGAGCCAGTCACCGAGCCGGTCATCGAGCGAAGTCGAGATGGAGTCGAGCCGGTCATCGAGCGAAGTCGAGATGCAAGCCTTGCAATTTTCTTTTATTTGGTTTTTGTTTAACTTTTTTATGTATTTTTGTAATGGTTTGCTGAATGAAAATTAAAAACCATCAACTGCAATAAATATAATTACCTTTTAAATAAATTGAAACTTCAAATTACTTAATATGACGAAAGAACAAGAAAGAGATGAATTACACCGCACAATATGGCAGATAGCTAATGATTTAAGAGGTAGTGTAGATGGATGGGATTTTAAATCCTATGTGCTGGGGATGTTGTTTTACAGGTTTATATCAGAAAACCTCACTTTATATCTCAATAATGAGGAACACCGCACAGGAAATATAAATTTCGATTATACTAAGATTTCAGACAAAGATGCAGAATTTGGAAGAGTCGACACTGTAAAAGAAAAAGGCTTTTATATACTACCTTCGGAGCTTTTTGTAAATGTCTGTTTTAAAGCAAAGAACGATGCAAATCTTAATGAAACGTTGAGTATTGTTTTTAAGAATATAGAAAATTCTGCTAAGGGCACAGAAAGCGAAGATGATTTACGTGGTTTGTTTGATGATATAGATGTAAATAGTAATAAACTTGGTGGTACTGTTACCAAACGAAATGAATTACTTACTAAAATTATTGAAGCCATTGGCAACCTGAAATTGGGCGATTATCAGGACAATACTAACGATCTTTTTGGCGATGCTTACGAGTTTTTGATGACCATGTATGCCAGCAATGCAGGTAAATCAGGCGGTGAATTTTTTACCCCTCAGGAAGTTTCCGAATTACTTGCCGAAATTACAGTTGTTGGCAAAAAGCAGGTAAATAAAGTTTACGACCCTGCATGTGGTTCTGGTTCTATGCTATTAAAATTTGCCAAAGTCTTGGGTAAAGAAAATGTAAGGCAGGGTTTTTATGGGCAGGAAATCAACATTACCACCTATAACCTATGTCGTATCAATATGTTTTTGCATGATATTAATTATGAGAAATTTGATATTGCCCACGGTGACACATTAACTGAACCAAAACATTGGGACGATGAGCCTTTTGACTGTATTGTTTCTAATCCACCATATTCCATTAAATGGGAAGGTGATGCAAATCCACTATTGATAAATGACCCCCGTTTTTCACCTGCAGGTGTGCTTGCACCTAAGAGTAAAGCCGACCTTGCATTTACCTTACACATGCTCGCTTGGCTTTCTACTTCGGGTACGGCTGCCATAGTTGAGTTCCCTGGTGTGCTTTATCGCAGTGGTGCAGAACAGAAAATCAGAAAATACTTAATTGATAACAACTATGTGGATGCAGTAATTCAGTTACCACCCGATTTATTCTTTGGTACGAGTATAGCCACTTGTGTTGTTGTACTCAAAAAGAGCAAAAAAGACAATGCCACTTTGTTTATTGATGCTTCGGCTGAATTTGTCCGTGGTGGTGCCAAAAACAAGCTCTCTGAGGATAACCGAAAAAAGATTCTTAATGCCTATATTGAGCGCAAAGACTTAACCCATTTTGCCAAGCTGGTACCCAATAGTGAGATTGGCGAAAACGATTACAACATTGCCGTAAGCAGTTATGTGGAACAGGAAAACACAACAGAGGAAGTGAATATTGAAAAACTTAACGCCCATATTGCCGAGATTGTAATACGCCAAAACAAGCTTCGCACGGCTATTGATGCAATTGTAGCAGACTTGGAAGGAGGTACAATATGAAAGAAGAACAAAAAGGAGAGATTTTAATTTACCAGTCGGAAGAAGGTAGTACCAAAATCGAGGTTAGGCTCCAAAGTGAGAATGTTTGGCTTTCTCAGCAACAAATGTCTGAACTTTATCAATCCTCAAGAACCAATGTGGTTGAGCATATTAAACACATTTATGAAGAGGGGGAATTAAATGAAAACTCAACCTGTCGGAAATTCCGACAAGTTCAAATGGAAGGCACCCGGAGCGTAGAGCGAGAAATTCCTTTCTATAACCTCGATATGATTATCTCGTTGGGGTATCGTATCAAATCGCATATTGCTACCAAATTTCGTATCTGGGCTACCGAGCGGTTAAAAGAGTACATAGTAAAAGGGTTTACGATGGACGATGAACGCCTGAAACAAATGGGCGGTGGTGGATACTGGTACGAGTTACTCAACCGTATTCGTGATATTCGTTCGTCCGAAAAGGTTTTATATCGTCAGGTACTCGATTTATATGCTACCAGCGTAGATTACGACCCCAATACACCCGAATCGGTTGAGTTCTTTAAAATTGTTCAAAATAAACTGCATTATGCCGCTCATGGGCATACCGCAGCCGAAGTTATTTACCAGCGTGCCGATAGCGACAAACCGTTTATGGGGCTAACTGTTTTTCCGGGCGAACAACCCTCTTCTAAAGATATTACTGTTGCCAAGAATTATTTGAATGCTGAGGAGCTGAAAATCCTCAACAATTTGGTATCGGGTTATTTCGACTTTGCCGAAATACAGGCAATGAAGCGTAAACCCATGTACATGGCCGATTACATAAAACAGTTAGATAGTATTCTGTCGGCTGCTGGCGAAAAACTATTACACACCCCTGGCAGTGTAAGCCACAAACAAGCCATTGAAAAAGCCAAAGCCGAATTTAAAAAATACCAGGTTAAAACGCTTTCGCCAGTCGAAAAAGAATACTTGGAGAACATTAAATCCTTACAGAAAAAGATTGACAAGAAAGGAAAGAAGAAATGAATAAAATAGAAGAACTGATTGAGCAACTTTGTCCTGATGGTGTGAAATCTAAAGGATTGATTGATTTAGCAAAAATAAGTACAGGGAAATTAAATGCAAACGCAATGATTGAAAATGGATTGTATCCATTTTTTACTTGTTCTGAAAAGCCATATAAAATTGACAAATTTGCCTTCGACACCGAAGCTATATTAATTTCAGGGAACGGAAGTCAAGTTGGGCATATAAATTACTATAAAGGTAAATTTAATGCATACCAACGAACTTATGTTCTGTTTGATTTCGATAGGTCTATTAATGTTAAATTCATGTTGTATTGTTTAAAAGGATCTCTGAAAGAGTATATTCTAAAGAATGTAAATGAAGGTTCTGTTCCATATATTACTTTACCTATGCTTCAGAATTTCCAAATCCCCATTCCCCCACTCCCCATTCAACAAGAAATTGTTTCCATTCTCGACAAATTCACTCAGTTGGAGGCAGAGTTGGAGGCAGAGTTGGAGGCTCGTCGTGCCCAATACGAATACTACCGCAATGAATTATTGAATTTTGAAGGGAAAGAAGTGGAGTGGAAAACAATGGGTGAAGTTGGGCAGTTTGTTAGAGGAAGAAGATTTGTTAAAGACGATATTATTGCAGAAGGTATTCCTTGCATTCATTATGGTGAAATGTACACTCACTATAAAATTTGGGCAAAAAAAGCGAAGTCGTTTTTAGATCCGGCTTTAGCTGCGAAACTTAGAGTTGCACACCCAGGCGATGTTATTATAGTTTCAGCAGGCGAAACTATTGAAGATATTGGGAATGGAGTAGCTTGGTTGGGTGATTCTGATATAGTTATTCACGATGCTTGTTTTACTTACTCTCACAGTTTGAATCCCATATATGTTTCATATTATCTTCAAACTAATCTTTTCCGTTCGCAAATTAAAAAATACATATCTTCCGGTAAAATATCGTCAATAAATGCGCCTGGTTTAAGCAAAGCCAGAATTCCTATTCCTTCTCTTGCAGAGCAGGAACGCATTGTAGGTATATTAGATAAATTTGATAGTTTGGTTAACGATATATCTGTGGGTTTGCCTGCAGAAATTCAGGCACGCCGCAAGCAATACGAATATTACAGAGGAAAATTATTGGATTTTAAAAGTAATAGCAATGGATAAATATGCCCTTGTTGCCGAGAATCCGGAAAGTACGGTTGTAGCCGAATATCAACCACTCTACCGTAAGGAAACTACATATCAGAGTGAGGCTGACCTCGAAAAAGCATTTATTGTGCAGCTTAAAACACAGGCTTACGACTTTTTACCAATCACTTCAGAAGACGAATTGATTGCCAACTTGCGTCTGCAATTAGAAGCACTGAATAACTATAGGTTTACCAATGCGGAATGGGAGCAATTTTTCAAAAGCAAAATTGCCAATCAAAACAATGGTATTGTGGAGAAAACATGCATTATTCAGGAAGACCATATTCAACTCTTAACCCGTAACGATGGTACAGTAAAAAACATTTACCTTCTTGATAAAGCAAATATCCACAACAACCGTTTACAGGTTGTTAACCAATATGCAATTGATAGCGGTCAGCGTGCTAATCGTTATGATGTTACAGTATTAGTTAATGGCTTGCCCCTGATACATATCGAACTCAAAAAACGTGGTGTTTATATTAAGGAGGCATTTAATCAAATAAACCGTTACAATCGTGAATCGTTTTGGGCGGGTTGCGGGTTATTTGAATATGTACAGCTTTTTGTGATTTCAAACGGCACTTACACAAAATACTACAGCAACACCACCCGCTTTACACATATTAGGGAGCTCGGCGATGGAGCTGTAAAAAAAGGCAAACGCACCAGTAACAGTTATGAATTTACTTCTTGGTGGGCTGATGCCAACAACCGACCAATTATCGACTTGATGGATTTTGGGCGTACATTTTTCGCAAAACATACTTTACTCAATCTGCTGACTAAATATTGCGTTTTCACTTCCGAGAAACTTTTGCTGGCAATGCGTCCTTACCAGATTGTAGCTACTGAACGTATTATTGGAAAAATAAATGTTTCAAATAATTACAAAACTTTTGGAACTATAGAGGCTGGTGGCTATATCTGGCATACCACAGGTAGTGGTAAAACACTCACTTCATTTAAAACAGCACAGCTCGCAAGTAAATTATCATTTATAGAAAAAGTACTTTTTGTGGTTGATAGAAAAGACCTCGATTATCAAACCATGAAGGAATATGATAAATTCGAGAAAGGGGCTGCAAACAGCAATACCAATACCGATAAACTTAAAAAACAACTAGAAGACCAAAAAGCAAAAATCATCATTACCACAATCCAAAAATTAGCGGTACTAATCAAGAAACAAAAAACACATTCAATTTTTAATCAACATATTGTAATTATTTTTGATGAGTGCCACCGCTCACAGTTTGGCGATATGCACACAGCAATTACTAAAACTTTCAAAAAATATCACCTGTTTGGTTTTACAGGTACACCTATTTTTGCAGTTAATTCAAACAGTAACAGTCGTGCCGATTTACGTACTACCGAGCAAGCTTTTGGGGCTAAGTTGCACACCTATACCATTGTCGATGCCATTACTGATAAAAATGTACTTCCCTTCCGTATTGATTATATCAGTACCATGAAAGAGCAGGAAAACATACAGGACGAAAAAGTATGGAACATTGACCGTGAAAAAGCATTGGCAGCTCCCAAACGAATCAGCAATATTGTCAATTACATTCGGGAACATTTCGACCAGAAAACAAAACGTAATAGTTTTTATCAATTAAAAGATCGACGTTTAGCTGGCTTTAATTCAATATTTGCTGTTACATCCATAGATGTTGCTAAACAATATTACACTGAGTTTCAAAAACAAATGACTGGTTTACCAAGCGATAAACAGTTAAAAGTAGCTACAATTTTCAGTTTTGGTGTAAATGAAGACCCCGAAAACGGTATCGATGATGAAAACCTCGAAGATACCAGCCAATTAGACCAAAGCTCCCGAGATTTTCTCGAAGCTGCCATACAGGATTACAATAAAATTTTCAAAACCAATTGGGATACTTCGAGCGATAAATTTCAAAACTACTACAAGGATGTATCGCAGAGGGTAAAGGATCGAGAAATAGATTTACTTATCGTGGTAAATATGTTCCTAACGGGTTTTGATGCCACCACTTTAAACACACTTTGGGTGGATAAAAATCTGCGTTTGCATGGGCTATTGCAAGCCTTCTCACGCACCAATCGTATTCTCAATTCTGTCAAAACCTTTGGAAATATAGTTTGCTTTCGTAACCTGGAAAAAGCAACCAACGAAAGTATTGCACTGTTTGGGGATAAAGAGGCTGGTGGAATTGTTTTGCTCAAAACTTTTGATGAATATTACAATGGCTACAAAAAAGGAGATAAAGAAGTTCAAGGTTATGCAGATTTGGTATGTGATTTACAGGGAAAATACCCAGTCGGCGAGCAGATTATTGGAGAGCAAAACCAAAAAGACTTTATCAAACTTTATAGTGCCATCCTAAAAGTAAAAAACATTTTATTTTGTTTTGATGAGTTTAAAGGCAATGAAATTCTGTCAGAAAGAGATGTACAGGATTACCACAGCATGTATATCAATATTTATACTGATTTCCGAAACAGGAATAAAGGCGACAATGAAAATGTAAATGATGATATAGTTTTTGAGATGGAACTAATAAAGCAAGTTGAAATCAATATTGATTATATTCTGGCATTGATTAAGAAATTCCATGAAGGGCATTTAAAAGACAAGGAAATTGTAATAAGTATCAACAAAGCTATTGACTCAAGTATAGATCTTCGCAATAAAAAGGAACTTATCCAGCAATTTATCAGTTCTTTAACCCCAACAACTAATGTCGATGATGATTGGCACACTTTTGTTGATGCAAAAAAATTGGAAGAGTTGGACAGTATCATTACAGAAGAAAATCTTGATAAAGACGAGACATATAAATTTATTAATAACGCTTTTCGCGACGGATTTGTACAAAATACAGGAACTGCAATTTCAAAAGTAATACCTCCGGTATCTCGCTTTTCTCCAACAGGTGAACGTACAAAGAAACGAGATACTGTCCTCGAAAAATTAGCTGCATTTTTCAATAAGTTCTGGG
>CAIZXK010000482.1 GCA_903936865.1 uncultured Bacteroidales bacterium
GCAAATATAGTTCTATTTATATTATAATCCAAATAAAATAAAAAATATTATTGGTCTATATTATATACAGATTTGGTATTAGATAAATTTTATATGAAAATTATTAGTGCAAATTTTAATTTTACCAAAAATAATAACTATAATAATCTGATAATCTGAACTTTTTTTTGCTTAAAATTATTATTAAAAAATTTAACTGTTAATCTACTGAAAGTTTAACGATAGGTTTTGTATTTATTATTTTAAGTTTATTTTCTTAAAAAGAATTACCTACTTTTTAAAACTTAAAAGGAGCAGTGCTTTATTTTACACTACTCCTTTTTTGAATTTATTATTAAACCTAAAATTAAAGTTTACGTTTAACTTCGGTTTCTTCATATCCTTCAACAATATCACCAACTTTAATATCATTAAAGTTTTCAATATTCAATCCGCATTCAAATCCGGTAGCCACTTCTTTTACATCGTCTTTAAAACGCTTGAGTGAACCTAAACGTCCGGTATAAACTACAATACCATCACGAATAATCCTGATTCTTGTGTTTCTAGTAATTTTCCCATCAAGAACCATACAACCTGCAATAGTTCCCACTTTGGTAATTTTAAACACTTCACGGATTTCAATATTACAAATAATTTTTTCAACAATATCAGGAGAAAGCATACCTTCAATAGCTGCTTTTATCTCATTTATTGCAGTATATATAATTGAATACAAGCGTATATCAATTTGTTCCTGTTCTGCTAGTTTTCGTGCATTTACTGATGGACGAACCTGGAAACCAATAATAATAGCTTCAGAAGCAGAGGCAAGCAATACATCCGATTCTGTAATCTGACCAACAGACTTGTGAATAACCTGAACCTGAACTTCTCCAGTTGATAATTTCAATAATGAATCAGATAAAGCTTCAACAGAACCATCAACATCTCCCTTGACAATGATATTCAGTTGTTTGAAATCACCAATCGCAATACGACGTCCGATTTCATCCAACGTAATATGTTTTTGTGTTCTTATACCTTGCTCGCGTTGCAATTGCATACGTTTGTTTGCAATTTCTTTTGCTTCACGTTCATCAGCTAAAATATTGAATTTATCACCAGCCTGAGGTGCTCCATTAAGTCCTAATAACAAAACAGGTACTGAAGGTCCGGCTGTTTTAACAGCTGCATTCCTTTCATTGTACATCGCTTTTACTTTTCCGTAAGTTGATCCTGCCAATACAAAATCCCCAACATTAATTGTTCCGTTTTGAACCAAAATTTTTGCAACATAACCACGACCTTTATCCAAAGCTGATTCAATTACAGTTCCTGATGCTTTTTTGTTTGGATTGGATTTCAAATCAAGTAATTCTGCTTCAAGTAAAACTTTTTCAAGCAATAAATCAACATTAATACCTTTTTTGGCAGAAATTTCCTGACTTTGATATTTACCACCCCAGTCTTCAACAAGAATATTCATCTGAGCTAATTCTTCCTTAATCTTTTCCGGATTTGCATTGTCTTTATCAATTTTGTTTATTGCAAATACAATAGGAACACCAGCAGCCTGAGCATGATTAATAGCTTCAATGGTTTGAGGCATTATTTTATCATCACAGGCAACAACAATTATTACAACGTCAGTTATTTTGGCTCCACGGGCACGCATAGCAGTAAATGCTTCATGACCAGGTGTATCGAGGAAAGTAATTCTCTTTCCACTTTCCAGCTTCACTTCATAAGCACCAATATGTTGTGTAATTCCACCTGCCTCTCCAGCTATTACATTTGCATGGCGTATATAATCAAGCAAGGAGGTCTTACCATGATCAACGTGTCCCATAACTGCAACAATAGGAGCTCTTGGAAGCAAATCCTCTTCAGTATCCACATCTTCCTTATCACTGATGGCATCTAAAACTTCTACACTTACAAATTCAATTTTACAACCAAATTCATCGGCTACAATGCTTAATGCTTCTGCATCCAACCGTTGATTAATAGAAACAAACATCCCCAGTGACATACATGTTGATATTACACTGGTAACGGGAACATCCATCATTGATGCCAATTCATTGGCTGTTACAAATTCTGTAACTTTTATGATTTTCTTGTCTTCCTGATTCTTTTGCTCTTCCTGATGTGTTTTTTCACTTACCTGACTTCTCTTTTCTCTGCGGTATTTTGATGTTTTTGATTTACCAAGAGGACTTAAGCGTGCTAAAGTTTCCTTAATTTGTTTTTCAATTGCATTGTCATCAACTACTGCTTTCTTAATTTTAAATTCAGTCTTTTTCTTAACTTTCAGGTCTTCTTTATTAACAGGCTTTTTTAAATCCTGATGTTTTTTGTTTTGTGCATTAATATTTTCAATTATCTTATTCTTTTCTTTGATTCTGGGACGTTTTTTGTCCGTTTTTTTATCAGAAGAAGAAGCAACCGGCTGTTGTTTTTTTACTTCTGTTTTGTCAAATACCGAAAGATCTATCTTATTTAATATTCTTGGTCCCTCCAATTTTTCATATTTTGTTTTTATGAAATTTACTTGCTTTTGATTGGTTGGTAGAATATTTTCAGCACTTTCAACTAGGGTGCTTTCAGTAATTTCTTCTTTATTTATTTCAGTTACGGGTTGTTCCTTAGTAATTTTATCATGATGTTTTGGTTTAATTACATCATTTTCCTTTTTATGAAAATCTTTTTGTTTGCTTTTAATCTCCGCTTTTTTTGTTTCCTTTTCCATTTCC
>CAIZXK010000483.1 GCA_903936865.1 uncultured Bacteroidales bacterium
GTAGCAGTTTTGCCAACAATTTCGCCTCCTTCATTAAGGGTTTCTTTGGTTTTTTCCTTTACATCGCTGCAGGATGCCAATACCATCAAACTTATTAGTATCAGTTGTATTTTTTTCATAGTAATTGATTTAATTTGTTTATGGAATTCTGAAAATTGCTTTTTCTTCGTTGAACTTCAATTTTTAAATCCTTTATTTACATTAGTTAACTGTGGTTTTAAAAATCTTGTTCGCCTCACAAAATCTAATTTTTAGAATTCCTTTTTATTTGTTTAGATAATTCGTAAAATTAATATTTTTTATAATACTTGGCTAAATTATTTTAATCAACTGACAACCTCTGTCATTTTTAAATTGTAAACTTTTTTTATTTTTTTTACAATATATTCCTTTAGTTCCTTAGGCTTCTGTATTTCAATGTCATCGCATAAGCCCATACAAAATCTCGCTACACCTGCAAAGCTACTTACCGGAGCTTCAAAGAACCAATAGTTTTCTTTTGTTGGTTTTAAATACCCTACCGATGCCGGATATTCTTCTATCAGCATATTATATGCCAGTAAGCTGATTTTTAGTTTAACCATGGTTTGTTTATCACCATTCATATTAAAAACATCGGTAAGCGATTTCTTATGCAAGTTCTCGTGCTCATATTGTTTGTCCAGCATTAATACACTCCCAATTCTTGATGTTTTAAAAACTTTACACAAATGACTTTCGGGTTCAAAAACCCAAAATAAATTATAATCGGAAATAAAATCAATAGGTTCAACCAATCTGTCGCGTATTATTTTACCATTCGACGAACGGTATTGCTGAAGGATAACTTGTTTTTTGTCTTTAATAGCCTTATTTATTGTTTCAATGCTGTTGCTAAAATTGGGATGATCCTTTATATCGATATGTTTATCCAGATCATATAATTCCAGAAGTTTTTTCTCCAGACCATTTTTAAGCACATTGCCGTTATCAATGCCATGGATGGCTTTTTTGAGAACATGAGCTTCTTCTTCAGTAAAATACAACATATCTTTCAGATCAATCATAGCATTGTTCATTCTGGGTATATAATACAAACTATGTTTGCATATTACCGAAAAACCTACTTCTCTATAAGTAGCAATATAGCGGGAAACAGTCCGGTCAGAAAGATCGAGGCTTTCGCACAATTCGCTTTTTGTATGCTGTCTTCCATTGGCCAATCTGAGGAGCAATTGCAATGCCCGTTTAATTTTTTCATGTCCATCCATTACGTTATGGGTATTTAATTTTAATTTTATTTTTAATACCTGCCCTGATATACTTTTGCAGATAGTTGTTATTTAATATTTTAAATAAAAGTAATAACAAAACTATTTTAAAATAGAAGCATCTATTCTTTATCTAAAATATTGGCATAAAATTAATTAAATTATTTAACAATCAAAGAATTATTTTAACTGTAATTGTTAACTGTAATTTGCTTTTTTTCAACCTATGTTTGGACAGGATAACTTCCCTTATCCGGAATTCTTTTTGGAACGCTGATAACACGGATACGTTCCGTAAACGCGGATTAAACCGGATTTTTTTTGATAAATTTTAAAAATCCGTTTTTATCAGCGTTACCTTTTGGGATCAGCGTCATCAGCGTAGCATATAATTGATAAACACAACGAAATACAACCGACCTCACCCAGCCTCTCCTGAAAAGAGAGGAGTTAGTTCGCTGTATAATAACAAATTGAAATTATTAAAACAAACATCCACAATTTCGCACAAAAGAAAATGTCGAAGATCCTCCCTTCCCTTTTTAGGGGAAGGGTTTGGGGATGGGGTCGTCTAATGTAACGAAGCAAGTACCGACCTTGTAGCATTTACGCCACAAAACTTTGCAACGCTGATAACACGGATACGTTCCGTAAACGCTGTTTAAACCGGATTTTTTTTGATAAATTTAAAAAATCCGTTTTTATCAGCGTTTCCCTTTAGGAATCAGCGTCATCAGCGTACCATATAATTTATTAATATAACAAAACATAACCGCCCTCACCCTACCTCTCCTGAAAAGAGAGGAGTTGGTTCGCTGTATAATAACAAATTGAATTTA
>CAIZXK010000484.1 GCA_903936865.1 uncultured Bacteroidales bacterium
GCAGAAGCAGTTGAGTGACATTTTGTACATTTCGCATCAGTTGAAGGATCTGCAATTCCTTTTTCCTTTGCAATTTTTAAAGCTTCCGGTGTTTTAAGAGTTTCCATTGCTTTTGCATGTTTAGATGCTGCCCATACCGGATAAGCTTTTCCTTTTGCCATGTGACACATCTTGCAGTTTTTAGCTCCTACATACTTGTTTTGAGCTATCAAAACATTACTTAACATAAATAGCATAATAGCTATTACAATCGACATTTTTTTCATCTTTGTTTTTTTAATTATTAATTATTTATTTAATTGTTTATTTATATTTTTCTCTTTTATACCAGCTGAGATTATTAAAATGATTATTGCAAAAATCGTGCCCCAAGCCCACAAAGGGAATATTGGTGTGTCGCCTGCTCCATAACTATGCATTCCTTTCGACAAATAATAGTTTACACCTACAAAAGTCATTATAACACTTGCAAAACCTAATACTGATGCCACATTAAAAGCATACTTTGTATTTAATCTGGGAATAAACCTCATGTGAATAACAATCGAATACGCAACTACAATAATAAGTGCCCATGTTTCTTTTGCATCCCATCCCCAGTATCTTCCCCATGATTCGTTTGCCCATACAGCTCCCAGAAAAGTACCTAAAGTTGCCAGCATTAATCCAATAATCAAATTCATTTCAATGATATATGAATTTTCTGAAATAAGTAAATCAAAACGTTTATGGTTTTTATCTGTTTTGAAAAGAATAATAATCAGGTTCATAATACCAAGAATGAAACCTAATCCAAAAAAGCCATAGCTGATTGTTAAGGTTGCAACATGTATTATCAACCAATAGGATTTTAAAACAGGTTGAAGATTTGTTAATTGTGGATCATAACTGCTGTGACTTGCTGTCATTAGTACAAAAAAAGCAAGTAATGAAGTTGCAGCCAACGTGATTTTTGAATTTTTTGCAAAACTGAATCCAGCTAACAACGCTCCCCATGCAACTAAAATTAAAGCTTCATAACCATTAGCCCATGGAGCATGACCAGTAATATACCATCTTAATCCCATTCCTACAGTATGATATAAAAAACCAACACCTAACAGAATCGTGAATGTATTTAGAGAATAAACAATAAATTTACTTCTTTTTGATTTTACATTGTCAATAAAAGCTAACAATAGAAGTAAAACACTCAAAAGAGCATATACATTTTTAAGGAAAATAAAAATATTGGCATTATTATAAAAAATCTCCGCATTTTTTCTTGATTCGGATGGTAATATTGTAGGATCTGATTTTTGTTTTTGAATATCAGAAATATAAGAAATTACTTTTTCAGCTTTTGAATAATCATTTGTATTCATAGCTTTTTGAACTTCAAAAATATAAGCTTGCATTAAATTGTGATAATTTAATGTTTTAAGTTGTAAATCCTCATTAATTACACTAATGGCTCCGGTTAAAGGAATCATTGCAGGATTATCATCCCAACTAATCCATTTATTATTTTTAGAATCCTGTTCAGGAAATATTTTCAAAATACTTCCATTCAATATCATATAAAAAATATTTAATCTTTCGTCAACTTTTAAAATTTCCTTGTCGAATTTGTTCTTTTCTGTTTGTTTCTTTTGAAACGATGCACTTATATAATTATCAAGCTTATAATTTTGCGAGGCATCAAAGAAATCAGTAAAGGAGGCGTATTCTGAATTTATACCTAAAATTTCCCTGATTGCTTTTTGAGGTATATAAATAATTTTTTGTTGTTGCCAAAATTGAGGTTCAGCCATCATATCAATAAATACCTGCATTGCATTCATTTTACCTTTTCCTTCAATAGTAAAATTCTCTTTTTTAGAGATCTTGTGCATCAAGTCAATGGCTAATGTTTGAACAGGTGCAAAACGACCATCATAAGTTTGTGCAAATAAGCGTCCGAAATTATCAGCATGCTTTGCGTCAATTATCTTATTGGCATTACTTTGCGAAAACCCAAACCCATTTATTCCTATTAATAGAATTATAGACAAAACAATTGCTTTTCGCTTATTTCTTGCATCAATTATCAATTTTCGAAGGGAGAGAAAGCGAGAATTCTTGTTAAACAATGTAATAATAAAGCCTAACGTTAATAGAAAATATCCAAAATAAGAAACAACAGTTCCCCAGAAATCATGGTTAACCGACAATACAGTACCTTTCAAATCATTATCATACGAAGATTGAAAAAATCGATATTTTTTATAATCCAATACATTATTCATATATATACTATGGTCTTCTTTCACATTATTTTTCTCATCAATTAAAGTTACTTCACTTTTGTAAGAAGAAGGACTTTCGGAACCTGGATATTTTTCCAGTATAAAATCATTAAGATATAAAGAGAATGGAACTTCAACCAGTTTGTTTCCATACCTTAACTTGATATTTGTTCCGTCGAAATTCTGATTGTAATTTCCTGTTGAATTTTCTGAATCATAAATAACCATTGATTCATAATTTTTCCCATTGATTGCAATATCAAGTAAAATAGCATCCTCACCTTTTTCACCCATTGTACCAGCTACAATTGTTTTCTTAGCACTTTTATAGAATTTACTATATACAAAAGTAGCATTATTAACATGATATATATAATTTTCCTTAAATACCGAGGAAGAATCTTTTGATAATGTATCTGTTTCTGATTCAGACA
Organism: uncultured Bacteroidales bacterium; assembly: GCA_903936865.1. GTDB lineage: Bacteria > Bacteroidota > Bacteroidia > Bacteroidales > JACABE01 > JACABE01. The sequence goes on from CAIZXK010000484.1 coordinate 2,702, forward strand.
TGGTAGATTGAATAATATCGTATGGAGATGAAATATTGATTATTCCGTCTTTTTCAATTATCCTTACAGCATTAACATCCTTATCATTATTGTAAGCAATATTTATACTTCCTAAATTACTAATCTGCCCTTCTTTAATAAGCACAGTTTGCATACCGGATGGAGTTAATGTTGAAAGTTGGATTATATTTTCGCCTCCGGCAATATTTTCTTCCAGTTTTTCTATTGCATTATAAATGATATCTTTATACTTAATTTCGATTTTCCCTTTTTCTCCATTTGGGATACTTGTATTGAATGAATTATTAGTAATTGATCCAATATTGATAGGAAAATCGTAATTGTAATCTTTATTTCCATCATTATAGGAAATCATAAGATAAGTTTCAGCACTATAAATGATATTAGAGGATTCTCCTTCACGAATGTGCATACTTCCTTCAAATCCGAAATATCTGGTAATTGCTGCACCTATTATCATTACAATAAAGGCAAGATGAAAGATAAGACCACCTACCTTTTTCTTTGAAATCAGGTTATAGGTTTTAATATGTCCGAATAAATTTATTATTAAAAGAACAAATAAGAGTTCAAACCAAATTGTGTTATATACTAAATATTTGGAAGTAATTGTGTCATATTTATCTTCAATAAATGTTGCAACAGCCATCGCAATTGCAATCAAAGCCAACAAAACCATAGTAGCTTTTGAAGATAAGAAAAAATTAAAAAATCGATTCATGAATGAAATATATAAATTTTGAATTCTATTTAACTAAACTATTTGCAATAATACAAAAAAAACCACAAATTTTTCATTATAAATAAATTTTTGCTAAGTAGTTTTATAAAAATTAGTTTTAATGTTTTTTTATAAAAATTAGTTTTTGAGTTTTATACCCAAGCAAATCAAATTCTTATAAAATGTTTTTCGGAAATATATTTATAGACATAAATTTGAGTTTTGATAAATATCATTTTGATTATGATATTTATTTAAAGCATTTTGGTTTATAAAATATAATAATTAATTTTGCAGTCA
>CAIZXK010000485.1 GCA_903936865.1 uncultured Bacteroidales bacterium
ATTGAAATTCCTTACAATATCTCCGTATTCCTTATCTTTATGCTCTTCGTAAGGTGGCCCGGTACAAATCAGCATTTTACGTGGTTCGCGGAAATAGACTACTGCACAACTTGTATCGTCTTTCGACTGATAATTATCATTGATATTTGCCATATTTACCACTTTTGCAGCCAATCTTTGAGCAGAAATAAAGCGATCGTTTTTTACCAGATCATGTGCAAACTCCTGAAAATTATCTCTCCCCCATCCAAATAAATGTTTCCCTGAACCTAAGCCGGATTGGGTTATACCATCCGAACCAAAAATTATCCTGTCTTCTTTGCGAGGTTTAAAAGTACAGGTAAGTAATTCCTTATTTGCGTTTTTGGCAGTATTAAGATATACACAAGTCCATTCGGGATTAAAAACTTCTGCGCCTCTTAATATGATACATTGCGGATTATCATATTCCAAAATTCTTACCTCTCCGTCTGCATCAATATCAAGGATGGTAAATGTGGAATAGCTGATTTTTCGCTCACTGCAAACAGGTAAAGTGTTCATTATAATCTCAGCAATCTTACTTACATCCTTGTGCTCTTCTGTAAAATTTACAGCCATTGTTGCCGTTAATGTTGCAAGGATATTGGCTTTTACACCATGTCCCATACCATCTGACAATACAACCACAATACGGTTTTCCTCCTTCAGCTTTCGCGAAATGAAAACATCACCGCAAATACGTTCGCCATCATGGTTTTTTTGCTGACAATTGACTTCTATATGAAATTTTCCGTCCATGAAGTTTATTTTTTCTTGGTTTTATAGGATTCAATAATAGAATTCAACATTTTTTCGGTTTTGGCTGCACCTTCACCCAAAATAAAACCAATTTGCTGAACCAGTGAAAGATTCTCGTCAATTACATCATTTACACGATTGATAACTTCCTCACTTCTCACTTCAGGTGAAAACATATCACGGACAATAGCTCCAACTACCTTATCCTTGCGGATGGTAAAAATGGAAACATTAAGCAATCCTTCCCCAAAATGCACATCCCTGTTTAATACATCATCATTGTTGGTCAAAACATAAGAAAACATTTTGTAAAATTGAACCGGTAGCAGGGTTTTCAGATCAGCACCAACCAAACCCGGAATTATTTCATTAATTTCCCTTGCTTCATCGCCCAAAATATTGATAAATCCTTCATTTGACTGAACGATTTTCAGGTTTTCGTCAACAATCAAAACGCCAGCATTAAGTTTTTGCATCATGGCTGTTATGGTTTCTGAAGCTTCTTTTGCTTTAGTCTGTTCGTTTCTTGCTATTTTTTCAGATTGCTTTAGCTGGTTCTGAATCTTTGCCAGATCGTCATTGCTTTTTTTCAATGCCTTGATGTATTCCTGTTTGTTTTTCAATGAAAAGGTGATACACATATCTGGTTTTGCCAATCCCTTTGAAACAGAATACGCAAAGTCTCTGCATGATTTGTAACCACAAGCTTCGCAACCCACATTGTCATCATAATCAGCTTTGCCTATTACCTTCAAAACTTCCTGAATCTCATCTTCGGTAGGTTCGGGTAATCGCTGATCATTCACCTGAAATCCTCTTGTATGATCAAATGCATCAAAAGCCTTGATGTTTTTCTTCCAGTCTTCCAGATCGAAATCACATAAACGTTTATTTGCATATTCAGTAACTAAGGTTCTGCGGATAAATTTCTTTCCACCTCTTGAAGTTCCTGGTCCCATAAGGCAACCTTCGCAATAGAACAGATTGAAATTCTGTTTGATATAATCTATACTCTGTTCAAACTGACCCACTGCTGCCAGAATATTCGATTTCCCTTCGGCTGTAGTCACTTTTCCGGTTAATAAACTTTCATCAATATCAGCAGCTTGCAATATGCCATTGCTTATTGGGAAAAGTGAACCTTTGTATCCTAATGGAGAATCAAAATCGGAAAATTCAAGGTTGTTTTCCTTTATATTAAATTCCTCAAACAATTGGCGAAGTTCCACAAAGGTAAGTACTTCATCAACTTCCGACCATTCTTTATTGTTTTTTATATCATTTTTGGCTGCAATACAGGGCCCTATAAAAATCACTTTGGTATCTTCCCCATAAATTTTATGAACAACTTTAGCTGTGGCTATCATTGGGGAAGATAATGGTGCCAGATTATCAATCAATTCAGGATGAAATTTTTCTATTAATGAAACTATGGGTGGACAAATCGAAGTAATATAATGTTTTCCTTTAAAATCATCAAAAAGCTTTTTGTATTCCTGAGAAATGATATCAACACCAAATGATACTTCATTTACATAGTCAAAACCAAGGTGCCTTATCATTTGTACAAACTTCCGGTAATCGGTAATATCATCAAATTCACCTGAAATACTCGGTCCAACAATGGCTGCTACTTTAGCCGAAGATTTTAGTATTTCTTTTACAGTTTCCTTCGAATCCCTGTAAACGATAGCTTTTGGCGAACAAACATTCAGGCAGCCCCCACAACCTATACACCAATCCGTATTTATTTCCGGAAAATCCTGATTTTGCTTCACTTGTATAGCATTCACCGGACAGGATCTTACACATGCATAGCAAACATTGCATTTGTCTTTTTTTATTTCGATTAGCGGAATATTCATAATCTACTGGCTTATTATAAGGTACTTACTTTTTTCGTTTAAATATTTTGTCAAGGGTTTCGATAATGTTTTCTGTGTTTACATCTTCATAAATTACATCTCCTATTTTTACAAAAGGCCCCTTATCGCATTTCCCAAAACAATGGTTTCCATGATAAAACACATCTTTTTCCAAATTATTATTTTTCAGATAATCGTTAATTACCTTTACAGTTTGTTTGTTGCCTCTTGCAAAACAAGAACTTCCTAAACATATAGTGATTTCCTTTTTGTTATCCATTTTATTCTTTCCTAAAACGCTACAAATTTACAATTTTCAAAGATAATAATAAAATATTGTATTCCCTTTATTGGATAACGTTTTTTTAATGTAACTTTTAAATTCTTATTATGCATATTATTAGATGATTAAGGATAAAACATTCAAACAAAAAACATTCATTATTGATTTATAGATTTTTATAAACTATGTAAAATTACAGTTGCAATTATTGTTAACCAAATAACAGTGTTATTTTTTTAACAATAATCTTTGTGAATAAAAAAAGTTTTGTTATTTTTGTAAAGAAATTAAAAAAACATCCAACATGGCAGACAGTATTGATGAAATAATTGGAAAATATAGCAATACGAACAGAAACGATTTGCTTGATGCGTTGCAGGATACACAGGATTTTGCCGGATATTTATCCGAGGAAGTAATTACTAAGATAGGAAAGCATTTTAATCTGGCATCAGCTAAAATATATGGCATTGCATCGTTTTATGATCAATTTCGTTTTTTACCACAAGGCAAATTCCATATAAAAATCTGTAATGGTACAGCATGCCATCTTTCCGAATCAAAACCTATACAAAAAGAACTTGAAAAACTATTAAAGATAAAAGCTGGTCAAACAACCCGTGATGGTTTATTCAGCATAGAGGAAGTTGCCTGTTTGGGTAGCTGTGGTTTAGCTCCTGTTATTGCAATAAATGGTGAGTTTTATCCCTCAATGAAACCAGCTGAAATCAGGGATATTTTAGATAATTTAAAAAAATCAGACGCTTAATTTCATTTACGTATGGAAAACAATGTTCAATTTTTAAAGGAAAAGGTTTTGCTTAACGAAACTGCTGATTTTTCGAAAGATACCGAAGAAAGAATCAAAAAACTTCGCCATGAAAAAATAACGAAACCCATCATATATATTGGAACCGCATCTTGTGGAATAGTGGCAGGAGCAAAAAAAACCATAACTGCGATAAACGAATACTTGAATGAAAAACAAATCATTGCAGAAATTATCGAAGTAGGATGTTTGGGCTTATGTGCAGAAGAACCGATAGTTGACATTCAATTACCTGGAATGACAAGGATTTCTTTCAAAAAAATAACGCCGGATCTTGTTGCTGATGTTTTTGATGGTATTTTTAATAATAATATTTCAACCGAAAATGTAATTGGTCAGTATCGTCAGAAAAACCTGCAACTATGGGAAAATGTAAACTTTATAGATGAAGTGGATTTTTTTGCCGGACAGAAACGAATTATTTTAGCGTATAATGGAATCATTAATCCAGCTTCTATCGAAGATTTTATTGCTTTTGGAGGTTACAGGGCATTTGTAAAAACCATTTATCATTATACATCAAATGAAGTTTGTAAAATTGTTGAAAAAAGTGAGTTAAGAGGCAGAGGTGGCAGCGGTTATCCTGCCGGTAAGAAATGGAAAATAGCTCACGATACAGCATCCGACCAACGATATCTGATTTGCAATGCCAATGAAAGTGATCCCGGAGCTTTTATGGATAAATCCATTATAGAAAGCAATCCTCATAAATTAATTGAGGGTATGGCAATTGCTGCTTACGGTATAGGAGCCGGTAAA
>CAIZXK010000486.1 GCA_903936865.1 uncultured Bacteroidales bacterium
CAAGATATAGTTTGAAAAACAGCTGACTTATTTGTGTTTTAGACGGTACACTTTGCCGCGGAATAGATGGACCAGTTTAATGCGGAATGTGTGGACCACTTTGTCGCGGAATTAGTGGTACACTTTGCGCGGATTCTCCACATTAAGACACAACCACTGGTTTTCACAAACCTTGAAGAAAATCAAACTAAACGTTCCTGAAGCAATATTAAAATCAATCATTTACTATACAAATAAGCATATCGATAACTATGAAACTGCAGAATTTAAGATAATCAGGGCGGTTAACAAAATATCTAAGTTCAATACAACAACCAAGAATGCCAGAAGCGGAACTAATGTGGATAGGATATATACAACTATTAATGGATTGCCGAAAATAGTTAGAAGTTGCCTGCACATCAATGGGAAGAAATTCGTTGAATTTGACATGTCCAGTGCACAACCAACATTACTACTATTATTATTTAGAAAATACAATTTAACTAGTGATGCTTTATACATCAAAAATGTATCGGCTATTTATAAATCAATTATGGATTTCGCATCTGAATTGAATTTCACAGAAGAAAAAATATACAACACTAAAACAGGGCAATATGAATATTTTTCATTTTTGGATAAAAATCACGTTAAAATACTATTGCTAAGGAATGTATATGCTGCAACAAAAACCGAAAAACAATCATTAACTTCATTTATTTTTAAAGAACTTTATCCTAAAACATACGCATCTTTAATAAAATTAAGTGAAATAACAGAAGTATCCCCTGCTAATTCATTACAAAGCGAAGAAGCACACGTAATGTTTTCAGAACTTCCTGATTGTTACTTTTATTCCGTACACGATGCAATGGGTGTTATCGATATAGACGAAGGTGAAAAGTACTGTAGTAACATAAAGTACAAAAGTAAAGATGTTGTTGATGTAGATTTTAAGATAGACAACATAGATTTAAACATCGATTTCAATGTCACTGATGATAGCAAGATAGTCATCAATAGTCCAACCAGAAAGCCAAATAACCCAATGAAGCACAAAAAGCACAACCCATCATCAAAATCAATTGAACGCTACTGCAGATTTAAAGCACTATATGATGAAAATCCTGATAAAGATTTAATTATGGAAAAAGTGCCGCTGAAATCGAAGAATTACGATAAATTAAGGACTAGGTACAACAATGAAAAAAAAACAGTATTAATGTAGGTTTCTGAATTTTTTTCACTTTATTTTTCTTATACTGATTATACCATTTACATAAGTTTTCACCATCATTATTTTTTTTCATCATTCAAGCTATTTTTATATATCAAGTCTGATTTATATCAGTTAAGTTATATACATATTACTTTTATTTTTTTAATGTTGAACTTTAGCATCAGTAAATCCTGAAATTTTATTATTTCAGGATTTCTTACTTCAATAATTAATAGTAATAACAATTAATAAAGTATTATTTTAATCACAACACAGTATTCAAGTTAAGTTATTTATTATATATATAGATGCATATAAAACAAAAAAATAGCATCATTATAAAAAGAATAAAAAATACAGGTAACTACCATTCCATATAAACTACGTCGAACAATCACCAACCATACAGTATCGATCATCGTTGTAAATAAAATCAAGGAATATATTACTACAGTTTTAGAATGCAAATAACTGAAACTAAAGTTGGTAAATTCAGAAAATTTTTATTACTTTGATGTAAATTTAATCTTGATTAATATGGTAACACCAGAAGCACTATATATGCGGGTTTTTACTAAGTTTTTAAACAAAATAAGTCTAAGAATTAAATGGTAACAAAAAAAGCAATAATATGAAAGTA
>CAIZXK010000487.1 GCA_903936865.1 uncultured Bacteroidales bacterium
ATGGAATTTTTGCAAAGCACCAAAACCATTGGGAGAAGTTTTGATTTATGGGATGAAGTGGCTAATATTATGGGCTTTTTCCCGGGATGGTTTTCTGTTGAAATTTGGTGGAAGTTAAAAACAGTAAAAAATAAACTGAACTACAAAAATAAGAAGTAAATTTCAATAATAAAATAATTCGTGAAGATTAGTGTAATTCGTGGATAAGAAAAAAGCCACTAATAAGACGAAGTAGCACTAAAAAGGAATTCTATTCAAATCCTGTCAGAAAGGAAGAAAGGAATAACTAAAACCTTACTATTTATATAAACAAAAATATACAAGATAAAAAAGCCGCTTTGAATTTCAAAGCGGCTTTTTTATTGTATAATATCTTAGTGAGATGCACCTTTGTATTTAAGTTTGTCGCCGGTTTGTTCCACAATCTTTTTCAGATACCACTCAGGTAATGCAGGCTGATTTGGAAAAGCAGGTTGGGTATAACCATTCAACTGGAATTTACCGTCTTTTTCCTTCTTAATATTGCCATCAACATATTTTACAAGTAAATATTCGTACAATTCTTTCCACTTGCGTTGGGTAATATTGGCTTGATTCATCGAAAAATCAGTTAACATGGCAATTGCCTTTGCCGGTTCGGTTTTGTAAAGTTCTTCTGCTTTTTTATCAGCAACAGCAACTCCATCTGCAAATCTGTTTTCAAGTTCACCCTGTACTTTCTGAATGTCTTTAATCATCACATTGTAACGGGTATAGCAATAGTTTGATACCTGATTAAATGTCCAGAAAGCAGCTGTATTTGAGTATTTAAGCATATTGCCGTTTCCTACTTCAAAAGGATGAGGTATTTTGTTAATACCGCAATACATAGGAACATAAACGGTTGTGTAACTATCATCAACACCAAACCATAAAATACCACCAACAGGATTGGGTAACCATGAACGGGATTGTGCTACAAATGAAAATCCGGTTTGTTGAGTTGATATAGCTCTTTCGTGCAAATATCCTACACCATCAACTTTCCATGTCATTGGTCTCCAGCGGTAGCCACTTTCATAAGGGCCTGCACCCAAATCCTTGGTCATATCCAGAGGAGTTCCTTCGTAATGATCTCTCATCATACCGATTACATCCTGCAAAGAAAGTTTTTGATCAGGTTTTACCCAAAGTGGCATACGGTTTGTAAGGTTTTCACCTTTAGCATAATCAACATAGTTTATCATATCTTTACAAACTTTATTGAAACCTGCCCATACCCTGGCTTCGCTAAAACGGGCACCACCAAAATCAAGAGGAGCATAAGTTCCTGAAAAATCAAATTCAGCATCCTTGCCATTGAATAATTTCTTTTGACGTGCAAAACTAATAACATCATAAGCATAAACAGTTTCAACACCCGGAAGGAATATCTTAGCAAGATTTTTGCTTGAAATAGATGTTTTTCCGTTTTCCAATGGGAAAGTCGTTATACGAGCATGGTTGGCATGTCCTGAAATATAGCCTTCCGGAATTCGACGGGCAACCCAAACAGCACCTTTACTGTATTGCTTTGGATCTATTTTTCCGTTAACATAAACAGGAGAACCTTTTCCGATGATTTCAAATATCCAAACTTCATTCGGATCAGAAATAGAAATGGATTCACCGGTACTGTAATAACCATATTCAGCAACTAATTCTGCCATTACCTTTATAGCTTCACGGGCAGTTTTGGAACGTTGCAATGCAAGATACATCATGCTACCATAGTCGATTATGCCGGTAGTATCCTGCAATTCTTCACGACCAGTATATGTGGTTTCTCCAATAGCCACCTGATGTTCGTTCATATTACCTACAACAGAATAAGTATGTAAAACCTGTTTGATTTTACCCAGTGGTTTGCCTGTATCCCATTCGGTAACATCGAACATGGAACCTGCTGCATGATCAGCTGCCGGGCGGAAATACAATTCGCCATACAACGTATGGGAATCTGCTGCATAAGTAATCATAGTTGAGCCATCTTTAGAAGCTCCTTTTGTAATTAAAAAATTAGTACAAGCTTGAGCATAATAAAATACGCCTGACATATAAGCTAATATACCAATTAATGCAATGACTTTGATTTTTTTCATATTTGAATTTATATTAATTTTTTCAAGCTACAAACCTACAATAATTTTTCAAGATATTAATTGTCAATATGCAAAAAATTGCAAAGACATTGTTAAAAAGTAGTTGTGGTTATTCGTAATGCTAATCTAAAAAAGGTGTTTTTAAAAACTAGCTTTTCAAAATAAAAAAGCATGATTTAAAGCAAGAATTAATTCTTGAAAATGAGCATCTTAAATCTAAGGAGAAAGAGAAATATTTCAGAAGTTGCACTAAATTATTTATCCGATCATACCAACGCCAACAGTTTCGTTGGTGGCTTCATCAATAAGAATTAAGCTACCGGTTATACGATTTTTGTTGTAAGTATCAAATATCAGCGGTTTAGTAGTCTTTAACTTAACTTTTGCAATGGAATTAAGAGAAACGTCTTTATCATCAGTAATTTGTTCCAATGTGTTTACATTGATTTTGTAAAGTACTTCTTTTACAATACATTTCACTTCTTTGGTGGTATGCATCAGGTTATATTTTCCGCCAATCCTCATTGGTTTCTGATTCATCCAGCATATTGTAATTTCAATATCCTGACTGATTTCAGGCATGTTATCAGCTTTTACAATCATATCGCCACGGCTGATGTCTATCTCATCTTTCAGTGTAATGGAAACAGACATGGGTGGAAATGCATCCTCTATTTTATCATTTAATAAATCAATGGATTCAATTTTGCTTTTTAAACCGGAAGGCAAAATACAAACGTCATCTCCTTTTCTGAATACACCACCAGCAACTCTACCGGCATAACCTCTGTAATCGTGGTGGGCTTCGGTTAAGGGTCTTATTACATATTGCACGGGAAATCTGGCATTTGCAAAGTCGTGATCGCTTTCAATAGGAATGGTTTCCAAAACACTCATTAAGGTTCCTTCGTTATACCAAGGCATATTTATCGATTTATCCACAACATTATCACCCTTTAAGGCACTAATCGGAATAAAACGGATGTCTTTACTTTCAATAATTTTAGAAAAAGCTGTAAAGGATTTTTTGATAGATTCATATACTTCCTGATTGTAATCCATTAAATCCATTTTATTGATACAAACAATAATATGAGGTATTTGCAAAAGGCTAGCAATAAAAGAATGCCGGTGTGTTTGTTCGGTAACTCCATTGCGTGCATCAATCAGAATAATGGCAGCATTGGCAGTGGATGCTCCGGTAACCATATTGCGGGTATATTGCACATGGCCGGGTGTATCGGCAATAATAAATTTTCTTTTGGGTGTAGCAAAATAGCGGTAAGCGACATCTATGGTAATTCCCTGTTCCCTTTCCGAACGCAAGCCGTCGGTAAGCAAGGCTAAGTTAATATAATCATTGCCTTTTTGGATACTGGCACGTTTAACAGCTTCGAGCTGGTCTTCAAAAATAGATTTACTGTCATATAAAAGACGCCCGATAAGGGTACTTTTGCCATCATCCACACTGCCTGCGGTAGTAAACCTAAGCAGTTCCATATCCAAATATCCGTTTTTTGAAAAACTCATGCTAATTTTTGTTTAGAAATACCCTTCTTTTTTTCTGTCTTCCATTGCAGCTTCCGAACGTTTATCATCAGCTCTGCCACCTCTTTCGGTTACACGGGTAGCAGCTATTTCATCTATAATTTCTTCCAGTGTATTGGCCGAAGATAAGGAAACCCCTGTACAGGTTATATCACCAATGGTTCTGCATCTTACTGTTTTAACTTCTGCTTTTTCTGTTTCCCTTAATTTCATAAAGGGTGCAGTTGCAAGCCAAACGCCATCACGACAGAAAACCTCACGTTGATGGGTAAAATATAAACTAGGCATCTCTATGTTTTCCAGTAAGATATATTGCCACACATCCATTTCTGTCCAGTTGCTGATTGGGAAAACTCTGAAATGTTCGCCCATATTTTTCTTGCCGTTAAAAATATTCCATAGTTCGGGACGTTGATTTTTTGGATCCCATTGTCCGAACTCATCTCTGTGAGAGAAAAATCTTTCCTTGGCTCTTGCTTTTTCTTCATCGCGACGGGCACCACCCATGGCAGCATCAAATTTATATTTTTCTAATGTGTCAAGTAAAGTTATGGTTTGTAGTATATTGCGACTTGCATTGTAACCGTTTTCTTCCACTGCTTTTCCTTCATCTATAGATTGCTGAACCGATCCAACAATTAGCTGGGCATCCAGTTTTTTAACCAGTTCATCCCTGTAATCAAGTGTTTCCTGAAAATTATGACCGGTATCAATATGCAATAATGGAAATGGCAAGTTGGCAGGATAAAAAGCTTTTTTTGCAAGATGAGTTAAAACAATGGAATCTTTACCGCCTGAGAATAAAAGAACAGGTCGCTCAAACTGAGCGGCTACTTCTCTGATTACATAGATTGATTCTGATTCTAATTCGCGTAAGTGATTCAGATGGTGATTATTCATTTTTTTAACCTTGCATTATACTTTTTATAATAAGATGCAAAATTAAAAATTTTATCGGATAAAAAGAAATCATAATTAAAATAGGATTACGAATTTATCTCAACTTGAATATTCAGCAGCTAAGTGAGCTTAATTTCCTGAAAAATTATTATCGTCATTACATTAATCCTTTAAGTATCAAATTTAATATAATTAGCTAATAATTCAATCCTTGATGGTTTGCTTTTAATCGTTTAGGGAAATATCATGTTTTGTTTTCTAAACAATTGTATTTTAATAGACCCAACTTATAGAGAATGCTTGGAAAAGTTTGTGAAACTAATGATTCCAAAGAAAGCTTCCAAATAATTTATAATAAAAAAACCCAATACATCGCATTGGATGTATTGGGTTTTCTGCTTAAAATTCATTTATTAAAGAATGCTGATCTTCATGTTTGCCAGATTGAATTTGGTAAGCTTAACCTTGCTTTCCATTTTTGTAAACTTGGCAAAAATAAGTAATTCTTTTTGTGTTACACGGTTTTCGAAATTACCGATTTTAGTTTCACCTGCACTCAATTGTGTTGAAAAATGTTGTTCTTTATCTTTTTTCCCACAAGTTGTACAAATATCATTGTAATAAGCTTCCAAATCCCATTCAACAGAAAGATTCTGATTGGTAGTATTTACAAATTTCAATATAACCATCTGTTGATGAATATCATTTACATTATCATCGCAGTTTTCGTAACGATAATATACCTGAACTCCGTTTTGTTCTGAATGCAAAATCCATTTTGTTGGATTTTCTGCTTTAGTATTAGCCGAAAATGCAATTAGAGCAAAAAGGATTATCAAAATCTGCTTGCTTAATTGAGAAAGTTTGTTTTTCATAATGTATTATTTATTATATGAATATAAAATTTGTTGCTTTATAGACAAAAAAACCAGACTGATAGTTGCCAATAATATCAATATTATTTTGACTTTTTGGTTTTGCAGGCAAATATATAAAAATTATATGCAAAATCTGCAACTTATTTTATTTATTTGCTTACAAATGAATTATCAATGAATTCCCTTGCATTTAGGATTCTTAAACTTCCTTCTCCATTAATAATTGAAAAAGGATAATTGGCTGTTTTTAATGTTGTTAAATATATTTCGAAAAGTTCTTTTCTTTCAGTTGCATTTTCCCGTTGCGGATCGTATTCCCAGGGCAAATCGATATTGCAGAGCAGGTAATGATCGTATTTGTGTGTATCAAACTGTTCTTCAATCCATTTATGACATTTATTGTATTTGAAATTGCACCAGATTTTGGTAACAGTAAAGTCGGTGTCGCAAAAAATAAAGCGATTGGCTTTTGCAAGCAGTTGATTTTCATTTTCCAGTTGTTTTTTTGCTATTTCCAGAATATCATTATAGTTATAAGGTCTGTTGAGTTTGTTTAAATATTCTCTTGCATATTCTGAAACCCAAACTGTTTGGTAATAATCTGCCAATTCCTTTGCTAAACGGCTTTTGCCTGTTGATTCGGGACCTGTAATAGCGATTCTTTTAATTGTTTTCTGCATGTTTTATTTTTTTTCTCCATTCCAGGTAACCCGATAAGGCAATCCCCAAAAACACCAGAAATTGGATTCCGGTAAATGCCAGATTTTTATATAAAAACAGTGGAATTACGATACTATCTCCTATGATCCAGTAAATCCAGTTTTCAATTTTCTTTAGTGTTTGTAGCCACATTCCCACAATAAAAATGGCTGTTGTCAATGAATCCAATACAGGAACTGTACTGTCGGTATATTCCGTAAGTATATAGTATAAGATGGCAAAGGACGAACCTAACATAAACAGGCTTATAAGATGTTGTTTTATAGTGCATCTGCTAATTGAAATGTGTTTTTTGTTTTCATCTTTTCGTCCCCAGTTGTACCAACCGTAAATGCTCATTATAAAGTAAAATACATTTATACCCATATCGGCATATAGCTTGGCAATAAAGCAGATATATACATAGAGACCAACATTTACCAGACCTGTAGGATAAACCAGTAAGTTTTCGTTGCGGGCATACCAAACGCTCAGTAATCCAAAAATTACAGCTACAAATTCAATATGGGAAGTTTGAATCAGGTTTTGATAAAATATTGAAAATATGTTGATTGTAAGCATAAAGCTGTTTTTTGTAAATCCATGCGAAATTAATAAAAAAATCAAAGGCTTAGTAAGAAAACAATTAGGTTTGGGGTAGAAAAGTTAACGGATTATATAATCCCTGTCAGCTAATTACTGTATTGGGTGGTTTGGTTAATTGGCAGTGGGTTTTTATAAATTGGAAATTTTATATTCTTTCAAGAACCATTTTCTTACACTAAGAATAAATTTTCTTTCCATTAAAAACCCTGAATTTTCAATTAATATTTTCTCTGTACAAGTTTCATTTCCATTTACAAAGGTGTGTTTAGCATTCGGTTTGTATTTCAAAATGGTCTCGTAGTTTGTTATATTTATTTTTTTATTCGTCCAATCTGATTTAACAACGCTATCTTTTTTATCCCATTCAAGAATCTCTCCTTCTAATGGTAGAATTATTCTGGATTTCTGAAAAATAGTGTCTGAATAGAATTGATTGATAAAGACTTCAAATTTTTCATTCGTGTCATTACTCTTTTTATAATCGCATGATTTGTTTGAAGAGTTATTTTGACAAGCGAATAAAAAAGCATTAATAATTATCATAAAAAAATACTTTATCATAAAATCAGTATTAATATGCACTAAATTGTAATTATAAATAAAATGTGTTCTAAATATTTAAAAACGCTGCAAATAATTATCATAAAATTTTGGTTTTTGCAATCACAAAGAAAACAATTAAAATAATCAGGATAATTTTCATGTTTAATTTTTGACAGTTAGTTATTTATTGGTTTATAATTTTTCTTCATTAAGTTGA
>CAIZXK010000488.1 GCA_903936865.1 uncultured Bacteroidales bacterium
AAATCCGCAAGGATTTTTATTAGTGTTTTATTATTAGCTGTTTACAATACCGTATCATCATTGTAATTTTTTTTTAAATTAGTGTAATTAGTGCAATTAGTGGCGAATATAATAAAGCGTGAGGATATAAGGAACTAATGAAATAAGAAATTTTTATTAAAAAACAGATTTTCCTACTTATTAACTACATCAACTATTGTGGAAGCATAATCATCCAGTTCGCGCAATTGAATGATAATTTTTTCGTCCCAGACTTTTTGCTGAACCATATTCATGGAATGCTCGGTTTGTTTATCATACTTTTCCTGTGCATCTCTAAGTTCTTCAACAATTTGCCTGTACATATCCGAAATCACGGCATTTATATTTTTCACTTTCATAAAATCTTTTTTCAATATTCGCTGGCGTAGCTTACGTGCATAAATTTCGCATATATCGAAGTGCCCTTTTTCGTGGCGAAGCATGTATTCCGAATCGGTGCTTAGTGCAGATTTGGCTCTTGACATCAAAGCCTCAACCACAAATTGTATTTCACCGTTATTTTCCTGAGTGTATAAATAAACATAGGTTGATGCCATGCCAGCATATCCCTTCTTTACCTTGCCCTTAAAATCTTCTTTGCTAAGTTCGTAATCAGAACTCCAGATAATGGTATCCTTTAAAAGGCTGGAGTTTTTCTGCGAAAACCCACTTAAAGTGATGGTGAAAAAAAGTATGGATAAAAATGTTTTTTTCATGGCTGTTTGTATTTATTCTACAAATATATACTATTCTTTTCAATATTTATTATATTCCTTAAATCCGCAAATAAAAATTTTATTGCCCGCGAATTACACGAATACTTCGACTTCGCTCAGTACAAGTTATGCGAATTTAATAAAATAATTATATGACAGCAAAAATCAATAACTATCAGTTAATAAAGCACTAATAAAAATCCTTGCGGATTTTAGGATATTGATGAACAGGAAAAGTAATACTTGTTATGAAATAAGCAGGCATTAAATTGAGTAAATAAAGCTAAAGCAGATTTATTATAAATGGAAGAAAAAACAATATCGGTTAGTTTATTCCCATCTCAAAACAGGAGAATAATCCCTGAAATATTACAGTAATGCTGAAAAACAGCTATCGAAGAGAGTAAACCGGGAAGTAAGCAAAGAAATGCAGGAGTTGTACTTTATTACAAATTTATTTTGTACAGAAATTCATTTTATTTACTTAAACAAAAATAAAAGTCTCAAATTAGATTGCATAGAAAAAAAGGACTGCAACTTATCTTCATCATCTCCGGAAATCTGTATTGAATATTATTATAAATGAGCTGGTATTCGACAACAAAATTTATTTTGTTAAAAGATAATTACTTATTGAAATTTTACTAATTTTACCACTTCAATTAAAAAGACGAAACAATGACCTATTGAAATCAATTATTAAAAACATAAAAAAGCGTTAGCTTTTATTTCTACTTTAGAAATCTGGTAAATTTTTGGTACAGGAATAATAAGTGATAACGCTCACGCTCCGGCGTGGGCTTTACTTATTTGTACCAAGGGCTTACCAGAGCCTCTAAAGTGAATATAGTTAAGTTCCCACGCTTTTTTTATAACATATAAATTATTAATGTCTCAGGGAATAAGACAAAATAAAAAATCAAAAGATATGAAAAAAATCTACATTTTATTAATTGCAATATTATTAGGAGGTATTGCAAATGCACAAAACTGGCAATCAGTGGGACCTAATTGCATAAATATGCCATCACAGAAAGGGAATGGCTCATATTCTATGGCAATTAGTAACAATGGGACTCCTTTTGTTTTCATTCAGGAAAATTATAATTATTTTATAAAAAATTCAGTAAGAAAATTTGATGGGACTAATTGGATTAATGTCGGAAATCCTAATTTTTCATCAACATATTATAGTAGCAATAGGGCGATTGCTATTGATAATAACGGAAATCCTTTAGTAGCTTTTTCCGAGAATATTAGTGGAGATGTTAAAGTGATGAAATACAATGGAAATACTTGGGATTATTTAGGAACACCAGGCTTTACATGTGTTTACAACGACATATTTCCAATGGTTATTGATAATAATGGCATTCCATATATCGCATTTAATGATAATACCAATAACAAAAGAATTTCAGTTAAAAAATACAATGGGACCAATTGGGTATATGTTGGGAATGCTGGATTTTCTGCTGGAAGTGCAGAGTATTTATCTTTAAAATTAGATGTAAATGGTATTCCATATATTGCATATAGAGATAATGCAAATTATTATAAAGCATCGGTAATGAAATTTAATGGAAGTAATTGGGTTAATGTTGGGAATGCAGGTTTTTCGGATGGTAATGTATTTTACACATCTATAACTATTGATACTTCAGGAACACCTTTCGTTGTTTATAAAGACAGTATAAATAATAACAAAGCTACTGTAAAAAAATATAATGGAAATAGCTGGGTAAATGTAGGAAATGCAGGTTTGGTTTCATATCCTGTTAATTACACAAGTATTGTCTCTGATATATCAGGTAATCTTTTTATTGGTTTTAAAGACACGACTAATTTAGGTAGTTCAACAGTTATGAAATATAATGGCAATACTTGGGTTACATTAGGAAGTGCGGGTTTCTCTGGAAATGGAACTCAAGACAACAATTTATTAATTGATAATAACGGTATTTTATATATGGCATCAAAAGAAATAAGACTCTACAACGATAATTGGGATTATGAATTTATTTACAGTGTAATGAAATTTAACGGAACTCA
The DNA here is from genome assembly GCA_903936865.1 of uncultured Bacteroidales bacterium. GTDB lineage: Bacteria > Bacteroidota > Bacteroidia > Bacteroidales > JACABE01 > JACABE01. The sequence continues at coordinate 2,790 of CAIZXK010000488.1, forward strand.
ATGGGTAAATGTTGGAGAAAAGGGAATCGCTGATTTATATAATGATGTAAATTCTATTGCTATTGATAGTATTGGAAATGTTTATTTAGCATTTAGTGACAATAATGCAAATCAAAAAATTTCAGTAAAAAAATACGATGGAAACAACTGGACAACTGTTGGAAATCAAGGTTTTTCTTCAAGTAAAGCAGACCATGTTTCAATTGCATTAAATAAATCAGGAATACCTTATGTTGTTTATAGGGAAACAGCAAATGGAGAAAAAGCTACAGTGAAGAAATTTAATGGAACTAGCTGGGTAAATGTGGGTAATGCAGGTTTAGCTAATGGATATGGAGCTGCCTGGACTCAAATAGCTATCGATAGTGCATCTACTCCTTATGTGGTTTTTATGCAAAAAGGTTCAGGCAATTACGATTATACTGCCTTTGTAACAAAATTCAATGGGAGTAATTGGGTAAATGTAGGTAGTAATAATGCATCAGAATATGGACAATCTGCCTATTATACAAAAATAGCAATAGACGATAATACGGGAACTCCTTATATATTATATCATACTACTAATAATATGCGATTAATTGTAAGAAAATTCAATGGAACAGCGTGGGAAACTATTGGGAATTCTTTTTTTATAAATCCCACTGCTAACAAACATTCAATTGCAATTGACAATAACAGTACACCATATATAGCTTATGCATCAAGTGATAGTGGTCTTATTGTAAAAAAATTCAATGGCAGCAATTGGTTAAATGTTGGTATGACAAGCATTGCAAAAACAGATTCTGTTGATTTTATTAAACTTGCTATTAGTAAAAGTGGGATTCCTTATCTTACTTATACTGATATTACAGATAAAAACTTTAAAAAAGCCGTTTTAAAATATTTTAATGGAAATAATTGGGTCAATATACCTACAACTGATTTTTCTAATGGAAATATAACTGGGACAATATTAGCAATTAATAACAATAATTTACCATATTTAGCATATAAATCATTCAGTTTTGCTTGGGTGAAAAAATACTTCAAGTGTACTAATCCAACATATGGAGGCGTTATTTCAGCAAATCAAAGTATATGTTTAGGAACAACACCTCTAATGCTTTCCAATACACAAAATTCAAGTGGTTTTATGGGTTCTCAGGTGTATAAATGGCAAAAATCGACAATAAGTGATACTTCCGGTTTTACTGATATTGCAGGAGCAACAGGATTAACTTATCAGCCTTCATCATTAAATGTAAATACTTGGTTTCGTCGTTTGGCAAATGTATCTTGTAGTAGTAACTGGATAGATTCTGCCGCAATAAGTAATGTTATAAAAATTAAAGTTGATTCATTTCCAGTAACTGCAACTGCTGCTGCTATCTCCGGTTCAACAACAGTTTGTCAAGGTCAAACTAATGTAGCTTATACCGTTCCTGTTATTGCTAATGCAAGTTCCTATATCTGGACATTGCCTTCAGGAGCAACTACAACAACAAACACTACTAATACAATTTATGTAAATTACGGTTCTTCAGCAGTTTCAGGTAATATAACCGTTAAAGGTCATAGTGGTTGCGGAAATGGAGGAAGTAGCAGTTTAGCTGTAACAGTAAGTCCTTTACCAGTTGCTGCTGCCACAATCACAGGCTTAAATTCTGTTTGTCCGGGTCAATCCTCAGTAACTTATTCTATACCAGCTATTGCAAATGCAACATCCTATATCTGGACATTGCCAGCAGGGGCAACAGGCACAAGTACAACAAATACAATTACAGTTAACTACGATTCATCAGCAGTTTCTGGTAATATTAGTGTATTTGGTGTTAATTCATGTGGAAATGGTGCAAGTTCTATAAAGGCAATAACGGTTTCTATGCCTGTGGCAGCAGGAAATATAACAGGAGGTATTTCAGTTTGTCCAGGTTATAATCACATAGATTATACGATTTCGCCAATTACCAATGCAACATCTTATATTTGGACATTACCTACTGGGGCAACAGGTTCAAGTACAAGTAATACAATATCTGTGAATTATGGTAGTTCTGCGATTTCCGGTAATATAATAGTTAAAGGTCATAGCAGTTGCGGAGATGGTGGAAGCTCCAGTTTAGCGATTACTGTTAATCCTTTACCCGATTCTGCTGGTATTATCTCAGGCTTAACTACGGTCTGTGAGGGTCAAACCTCAGTAACTTATACTATTCCAGCAATTGCTAATGCAACTAGTTATTATTGGTCTTTGCCTCCAAATTCTACAGCTACTTACACAGCCAATAGCATTACTGTTAATTATGCGAATACTACAACTTCAGGTCAAATTAAAGTTAAAGGTAGTAACAGTTGTGGTTATGGTGCAAGCTCCAGTTTAGCGATTACTGTGATTCCTATACCCAGTCAAGCTGGATTTATTTCAGGTGCTTCACCTGTTTGCCGTGGTCAATCCTCTGTTACTTACTCTATTCCTGTAATTCCAAGTGCAACATCTTATATTTGGACATTACCAGCCGGAGCAACTGGAACAAGTAATACAAACACAATAACTGTAAACTATAGTTCATCAGCAGTTTCCGGTACTTTAAAAGTATATGGAGCAAATTCATGTGGTAATGGGTATCAATCTAACAGAGCTATTACTGTAATAAATTCTACTCCTAATGCAACTGGTTCCATATCTGGTGCACAAGTAGTTTGTCCTAATCAAACCTCAGTAATATATACAGTGCCAGCTATTTCAAATGCAACATCTTACATTTGGACATTGCCAACAGGTGCAACAGGAAGCAGTACAGCAAATACAATTACAGTAAATTATGGCGCATCGGCTACTTCAGGAAATATTACTGTAAAAGGTAGCAATTCCTGTGGTATTGGTGATTCATCAATATTAGCAGTAGCAGTAAATTTACAACCAGGTGCAGCAGGTGTTATTTCAGGTATAACAACACTATGTCAGGGGCAAAGCTCAATAACTTATACAACTCCTGCAATTGCAAATGCAACTTCTTATTCATGGACACTTCCTTCAGGAGTAACAGGGAATAGTGCAACCAATAGCATTACTGTTAATTTTGGAAATTATGCCGTTTCAGGCAATATTACCGTAAAAGGTGTAAGTGCATGTGGTGTAGGTATTCCTTCATCTCTATTTGTTAATGTTAATCCTTTGCCTTCATCATCAGGCTTTATTTCAGGTGCAACAAATGTTTGTAAAGGACAAACAAATATTTATTCAGTATCTCCAATTGCAAATGCAAATTCGTATATTTGGACATTGCCTAGTGGTGTAATAGGTGCAAGTGATTCAAACAGCATAAATGGATATTTTGGATTAACAGCCACAAATGGGAATATTACAGTTAAAGGAATTAATTCATGCGGAATTGGAGCTACATCTGCAATAGCTATTTATGTAAATCCGACACCTTCTGCTGCCGGAAATATAACAGGGCAAACAAATGTGTGTCAAGGGCAAAATTCTATTATTTATTCTGTTACATCTATTGCCAATGCAGCTTTCTATGAATGGACATTACCAACTGGAGTAATTGGATTAAGTTCAATTGATACAATTTATGTTGATTATAGTAATACTGCAATTTCAGGAAATATAACTGTAAAAGGGATTAACTCTAATTGTTATGGAGATTCTTCTTCTTTAGCGGTAATAGTAAATCTATTACCTTCATCAGCATCATTAATTACAGGAACTACTAATGTAACAGCAGCACAGCAAAATGTGCAATATTCAATTCCTGCAATTGCCAATGCAACTTCATATTTGTGGCTATTACCAAACGGAGCAACAGGTACAAGTACAACAAATACTATATCTGTTAATTACAGTTCTTCTGCAGTTTCTGGTAATATTACAGTTAAAGGAATAAACTCATGTGGAATTGGTGATTCATCATCATTATATGTTACTGTAAATCCTTTTATTCCCAATTGTTCGGCACAATTTGATCTGGTGGCTGATACAGCAGTTTTACATCATTATTTTGCTGTAAACAATGCTTCAGGAGTTCCACCTTTGCAGTATAACTGGAGCTGGGGTGATGGTAGTTTCAGCATTACTGCTTATCCAACCCATACTTACAGTGCTTCCGGAAATTATAAAATCTGTCTGACAATTATTGATTCTGTGGGTTGTACCACAACTTATTGCGATTCATCATATTTGCAGAAAGATCCGAATGCAATTATCAGCGTTCAGGTAATACCACAAGGCACTTTAGGAATAAGCAGTTTATTATCTGATAAAATTAAAATTTACCCCAACCCTGCTAAAGACAATCTGATAGTCGAATTAATTAGGAATATAGATTTAAGAAACAATACGATTTCTTTTTACAATATAGCAGGGCAATTAATTAAGCAACTTTCAACCAAACAAGCTAAAACGGAAATAGATATACATGATTTTCCGGCAGGGCTTTATGTGGTTAAGGTGAACAATGAAAAAGAAAGTTTTATAAGTAAATTTGTAAAGGAATAGATTACAAAATATTAGTCGGAGTGCGACTTGAAGTCGCGCCCCGACTAATGTTTATGTTTTATCATTGATATGGGTTTTATCAAAACAATCCCAAGCCTTGTATAATATAAATAAGTATGGTTTTCAATTACAATACATAAAATATACGAAAGTTTAAGTTCAGGGAGAATCTGCCGGATTTGAAGCCGATAGATAAGATTAAATTTGCAGGTTTTTAAACAAGGTAAAGATAATAATCCGGAAGATTTTATTTGTAGAAGAAAGCTGGAAATACCAATAGACGGAGTGCGACTCAAAGTCGCGCCCCGACTATTTCTATTGTGGTATCCTGATGTATAATATGTGGCTATTGTTGTTTGAAAACAAATAATTTAGTATAAAATTATACCCAAAATCAGGTATATTTAATTATTGTCTTATAATTTTGTATTTTTGTAGAAAAAAAAGAATATACCGAAATTATATGAGTATTTTGGTTTGATAATACTATTTTATTCTAATGAACATGAAGCCATTCATGTTCATTGCAACTATCAGGGTAAAGAGAGTAAAGCAGAAATTATTTGCAAGGATGGGAAATTTGTTGAAATTATAATTTCAGAGGTTTTAGGTAAAGAGCCTATTGATATACAAAAGCAAAAGAAATTTAAAAAATTAGTAGAACCATACAGAGAAGATATTGTAAGAAAATGGATAGACTTTTTTGTTTACAATATTCCGATAGCCTGTGAAACAATAACAAAAAAACTATAAGCCATGATAATCTCAATACAAGAAGTTAGCTATATAGGCGATTACAAAATTAATTTCCAGTTTTCAGATGGAGTTGAAAGAACGGTTGATTTTGAGGAGTTTTTGAGAAAAGCTAAAAATCCTATGACTACTAAATATCTCAATAAGGAATTATTTAAGTCCTTCACACTCGATTATGGAGACATTGTATGGAATAACTACGAGCTTTGTTTCCCTGTTTGGGATTTACACAAAGGGGAAATATAAACTAAAAGCCCCAGTATTATATTGTTGTTTTAAAAAAGATTCAATAAAAGTCTATAGCAGTAAAGCTTCACTGTTATTGCTATAATACAAAACTGTTTCATCTTACAAAGCCTTGAATAATATAAATATACAGGGCTTTTCAATTACAATATAAAATTGCAAAATTGTAAGTTCAGGGAGAATCTGCCGGATTTGAAGCCGATAGATAAGATTAAATTTGCAGGTTTTTAAGCAAGGAAAAGATACTAATCCGGAAGATTTTAATAGTAAAAAAAATCAGGAAATACCAATAGACGGAGTGCGACTCAAAGTCGCACCCCGTCTATTTTTAATTTGATCGTTATAAAGACATCTTACTTAAATGTCTTTAATCCTTATTTTTCTTGAATTGCACCCAAGCAACCAACCGATATTATGTCAGTAGATTCCCTGCCAAAATTGGAAATGCCTAAAAACCAGCAGTAAATCGGATAAACAAGGAAGTACACTTAGTAACGCAGGAGTTGAACTTAGTAACACAGAAGTTTTACTTTGCAACATAGGAGTTGTACAAAGATTTGCAGGAGTTTTCCTTTGTAACGCAGGAGTGTTTCTTTATAACACAGGAGTGTTTCTTTGTAACGCTGGAGTGTTTCTTTGTAACGTAGGAGTTTTACTTTGTAACGCAGGAGTGTTTCTTTGCAACGTAGGAGTGTTTCTTTGCATCGCAGGAGTTGTACAAAGATTAGCAGGAGTAATTCTTTATAACCTAGCTATTTTACTTAGTAAGATACAAATGTTGCTTAATTACCAACATTCTTTACGTTGATAAAAACTCAGATAAATCTGATATCTAATGCATTGTGATTGATAATTTTGTTTGAGCTTTATATATAGAAGTATTTATTCAGTGGTAATTGAACAAAATATTGGACAGAGGGAATAGTTTACAGTTTTGGAATATATCAAATGTTATAATAAAAATCAGAAAAACATTGCAGTTCCCTGAAAAATAAAAGCTTGAACATCTATATACATTTACAGATCAGAAGTCAAATATATTGAAATAGTAAGTTATCAAAAAGCCAAACCAAAAGCTTATTCATGCCTTAATGAAGTTACAGGATCCTGCATAGCTGCTTTGCGGGCAGGCATATAACCAAATAGTATTCCTACACTTGCCGAAACAAAAAAGGATACAATAATGGACAAAGGTGATATAATTGTTAGTATACCCGATACTTGAGTAATTATTTTGGCTAAGGCAATTCCTAAAAGGATGCCTGCAATTCCTCCACTCAGGCTAATCATGGTAGCTTCTGATAAAAACTGAGTGATAACATCTCTCTTGGTAGCACCTAAAGCCAATCTGACACCAATTTCCTTGATTCTTTCCATTACGGAAGCCAGCATGATATTCATAATTCCTATTCCACCAACAATCAACGAAATACTTGCAATAGCACCCAATACAATATTAAAGATATCTTTTGTTTTCTGTTCCTGTTTCAGCAACATTTCGGGTACTTTTATTTCATAATCCTCAACTCCGGCATGCCGGCGTTTCAACATTTTCGTCAGAATTTCTGTTGTGGCTTTAATGTTTTTGGAATCATCAACCTGTACTATAATTTTATCTATCTGATTGTAATTATCTTCATCATCGTCACCTCCGGTTGTATAGGAATCTCCATCGTTAGAATAAGAATTCCCACCACTTATTGAAGCGGCATTTATTAATGAACGATCTTTGTATCTTAGCAATAAGGTTTGCAAAGGTGCATAAATGAATTTGTTATAATCGCTTATGCCAAGATTTTCTGAAGCCGATTGGCTAACATTCTTGCCCTGAATTACTCCAATTACCATTAACCATACATTATCGCATTTTATAAATTTGCCAATAGGATCTTCTTTCGGAAATAGTTTTGATTTTATCATTTGCCCGATAATACAAACCTGTTTGCCTTCCTTAAGCTGTTCGTTGTTAAACATTTGGCCTTCTGCGATTTCGAGATTGAAAACGGTGAAATAATCAGGTGTTACTCCCGATAATTGTGCAGAACTACTGATTCCATTATTGATGATTTTGGTTTTATAGATAACTTCAGGACTCACCAGTTTTGCGGTTGGAACTATTTCTTTAATACTCAAGGCATCTTTTATTGTTAATCCGGGAGAATATTTCTCTTTTCCTTTTTCTCCGCTTTCATTACTTTCATTACTTTCCGTAGATTCCCCATCCGTTTTTTCACTCCCCGTTTTCTCAATTTTAGGAGAAATGATAATATTATTTACACCAACCAGTTTTATTTGCTCAAGTATTTCCTGCTGAGCACCATTACCTATAGCCATCATGGCAATTACAGCTGCAACTCCAAAAATAATTCCCAACGCTGTAAGCATTGAACGAAATTTATTGGCTAAAACAGCTTCAAATGCAATGTTTAATATATAAGAAAACCGATCGGTTTCTTTGCGTTCAAAATAGCTAAAAATGTTTATCATGGAAGTTTCACTAGTTTAATTTTATCTGAGTTTTCGGGAGGTAAAAGGTAAACTTTGTCTTTTTCATCCAATCCTTTGGTGATGATAATCTCATTTTCATTGCTCAACCCTGCCCTAACCTGTTGTTTAACCACTGAAGATCCAGACGTTTTATAAACAAAAGAAATGGTATCGCTTGTATGGATACATTCAATAGGAATAAAAACCACATTAGGAATTACAGCTGTAATTATCGTGTTTTTAGTCGTCATGGCTGGCCGTAAAATAGAATCGAATTCCGACACCAAAATCTTTACCTCAAATACTTTAGCATTTGTTCCACGCATTTGTTCCCCAATATTGGCAACTTCTGTAACTTCGCCGTTAAATTTCTTTTCAGGAAAAGCATCTACACCAATTTTAACTTTCTGACCTACTTTTACTTTGCTGATATCTATTTCGTTAATATAGGTTTTAGAAATCATTTTGGAAAGGTTAGGTAAGGTGGCAACTACATTACTCCAGGCATTTACGGTTGCACCAACTCCTTGTTTTTTACCATCCCAATCCCTTTTATAAATTACCATCCCAGCCTTAGGGGCTTTTACTGTAAAATCGTCCAGAACGGTCATTAAGTTTTCATATTTTCGCCTCGACTGATCATAAGATGCTGTAATTTCTCCCATAGTAGCTCTTGATTTGCTGTATTTTAACTTATAGTTCTGAACCGCTTGTTCATAATTACGTTGTGCTTTTTGCAAATCAATTTCTGCCTGACGGATGCTTGCAGGTGGTTCATATTTAGATTGATCGAGTATTATCTGACGTTCCTCCATTCCAAATTTAAGATTAATCAGTTCATCTCTTGCCGTTCTCAAATCAAGCGTTGTATCTAAGCGTGTGCGGGTAAGCTGAGATTCAAGCTTTTCCAGTTCAGTTTGAATATCTTTTATTTTGTTGCTGATTTCTGTTCGATCGAGAGTCGCAACAAAATCACCAGAATCTACAACTGTACCATCCGGAATAATTTCGCTGATTTTAACCTGCCATATACCAATGGTTCTTAATCCTTCCGGTCCGTATATCTCCTGCGAACTCTTAGCATCAAGCTCGCCTGTAGTAGTAACATTAATGTCAAAATTTCCTTTTTTTACCGAAACCAACACCGTTTCGCTGTCCTGAGGTTTTTTACCTACAAAAAACCAAAAGATAACAATGAGAATTCCTATAATTGTAATGATAATCCATTTCTTTTTCTTCATAAAATAAACTTTAGAGTCATTGATTTAATTGTGTTTAACGAATTTTTTAAAAAATTATTTTAAAACAAACAGATTAATTATAATGTAAGTTTGAAAAATGAAAATACTCAACTAAGTTTCAACAAAATTAAAATAAATTTACAAACATAATAGGTTTTATATAAAATAAGTTTCTTTGTTGTAGCTTTCAGTATTTTAACTGATAGTAAAAAAAGAATTATAATGTTTATATAGATAGAATAATATGTTTGTACATTTAATAATCATATAAATATCAGATATTTTAATTAAAAAAGCTGCTTAGCGAAAATATCTCCAGGCAGCTTTTTATTTCATAAAAATAAATACATTTTTATAATCCCAACAATTGCTTAATCGGTTCCTGACCTTTGAATAACATTTTTACAGGATTTTCGATCATTTCCTTAACCTTAACTAAAAACCCAACCGATTCTCTCCCATCAATAATCCTATGGTCATAAGATAGAGCAATATACATCATTGGTTGTATTTTTACTTCTCCATTTATAGCTACCGGACGTTCAATAATATTATGCATACCCAAAATTGCACTTTGAGGTGGATTGATTATCGGTGTTGACATCATACTACCAAATACACCTCCGTTAGTAATTGTAAAAGTACCTCCCGACATCTCTTCCAGTGTAATTTTATTATCGCGGGCTTTGGTTGCCAGTTCTTTAATTTTCAGTTCTATTTCGGCAATTGTCAGGCTTTCGGCATTGCGAATAACAGGAACCACCAGCCCTTTGGGTGCACTTACTGCAATGCTGATATCGGCATAAGCAGGAATGATGAACTCATCACCATCAATCATCGAATTTACACTGGGATACAAACTTAGTGCTTCTGTAACCGCTTTTGTAAAAAATGACATAAACCCAAATCCAACTCCATATTTTTCTTTAAATGTTTCGCTGTATTGTTTTTTAATGGCAAGTAATGCACTCATATTAACTTCATTGAAAGTGGTAAGCATAGCTGTTTGGTTTTTAACAGCAACCAATCTTTCAGCAAGTTTTATACGAAGCGGCGTCATTTTCTTATGTTCGGTTTCTCTTGAAAAACTTACTTTTTGTGGCTCTATATTTTTAGTTGAAATATTCACAACTTCCTTGCGGGAAATGCGGATACTTTTGTATTTCTCGACAATTTCCTGTTCTGAGATATTGTTTTCTTCCATTACTTTGCGTGCCAAAGGAGAAATATGCACATTTACATCTTCTTTCTTTTCTGTTTTTTTCTCAGCCTTTGAGATTTCAACTTTTGGAGTTTCAGCAATTGGAATAAGTTGTTTTTCATTATCCTTTTCAGTTATAATGCTGGCATCAATAACACAAACCACAGCCCCAACATCAACAGTATCCCCTTCGGAAGCCATCAATTTAATCTTTCCATCTTCAGCGGCATAAATGCTTAAAGTAGCTTTGTCTGAGTCAATTTCTGCAATTTCAGCATCTTTTTCAACCATATCACCATCTGCAACCAGCCATTTTGATAACAAAACCTGAGAAATGGATTCGCCCGGACTCGGAACTTTTACTTCTATCATCATGATATAACTATTTTTATTTTTTTATTATTCTTTTATAACACAGTGCATGTCGCATTCTTTCATAGCCCATTCGCACATACATTTGCCCATTGATTTTTCAATTATTTTCTGTTGTCCCGATTTATGAACCTTGCTTGATCCGGTTGCCGGACTCCCACTTGCACTTCGGGCTGCGAACAGAATAAGTGGGATGTAGTTAATGTTGCGATTTATAAATGACCATGCTCCCATATTTTCGGGTTCTTCCTGAACCCAAAGCCAATGCTGCGAATTTACATATTTTTTGTGGATGCTTCTCCATTGTGAATGTGGAAATGGATAAATTTGTTCTACACGAACTATTGCAATATTTTCTTTTTTATTTTGCATCTTTTCATCCAGTAAATCGTAATAAATTTTACCAGTACAGAATATTACCCTATCTACTTTTGCAGGATCAGCAGTTTCGTCATCAATAATTTCCTTAAAACCACCGTTTGTAAAATCTTCAATAGATGAAACACACTGCGGATGACGCAATAAACTTTTTGGCGTAAAGATGATTAAAGGTTTGCGAAACTTACGATAAAGCTGACGTCGCAATATATGAAAAAAACTGGCTGGTGTGGAACAATTGGCAATCTGTAAGTTATTATCTGCACAAAGTGATAAGAATCTTTCCATGCGAGCACTGGAATGTTCTGGACCCTGTCCTTCATAACCATGAGGCAGCAACATAACCAAGTCATTCATTACCTTCCATTTATCTTCGGCACTACTTATAAATTGATCTATAATTATCTGTGCTCCATTAAAGAAGTCGCCAAACTGAGCTTCCCAGATACATAATGTTTTGGGTGAAGCCATGGCATATCCATATTCAAAACCCAACACACCATATTCGGAAAGCAAAGAATTATAAATTTCAAATTTGGCCTGCTTTTCACTCAAATGATTAAGTGGGATATATTTTTCATCAGAATCATCTATCGTAAGTACCGCATGGCGATGCGAAAAGGTCCCTCTGCCAACATCCTGTCCGCTCAAACGAACCAATGTCCCTTCCTCAAGTAAAGTACCGTAAGCCAGTAGTTCGCCCATTGCCCAATCAAGTTTACCTTCGCCTTCAAGCATTTGCCTGCGATCATTATGTAGCTTATGCAATTTAATAAAAAAGGGAATATCAGAGGGTAAAGTAGTTATTTTTGAAGCAATTGACAGCAATTTTTCTTTTTCAACCGCAGTAGAAGGTGATGTTTCAAAATCATGAGGATTTGCTTTTACAATATCTTTCCATTCATTTTCTAAAAATGAGGTGATATGTGCCTTTTCAATTTCTTTGGATTGGCTCAAATCATTTTCGAGCAAATCAGTAAATTCCTTTTCTATGGTTTTAGCTTCAGCTAGTTGTATAATATTTTCCTGCTTCAGCTTTTCAATATAAATATCCCTTGGATTTGGATGTTTTTCAATGATTTTATACAGAATCGGTTGTGTAAAACGGGGTTCATCCCCTTCATTATGACCATACTTGCGATAGCACAACAGATCAATGAAGATATCTTTATGAAATTTTTGACGGAATTCCATGGCAAATTGCATGGCAAAAACCACTTCTTCCACATCATCGCCATTTACATGGAAAATTGGCGATTGAATTATTTTGGCAATATCAGTACAATAGGTACTCGATCGGGCATCGAGATAATTGGTAGTAAAACCAATCTGATTATTTACAACCAAATGTATGGTTCCTCCTGTTTTGTATCCAGGCAATTCCGACATCTGAAGCACTTCATAAACTATGCCTTGTCCTGCAACCGATGCATCACCATGAATAAGTATAGGAACAATCTGATTGTTATCTCCATTGTAATCCTGGTCGATGCGGGCTCTTACAATACCTTCCACCACAGGATTAACAGCCTCCAGATGAGAAGGATTTGGGGAAAGTGTAAGTTTTACATCATTACCATTTTTTGTAAGTGTATGCGAAGTAAATCCCAGATGGTATTTTACATCTCCCATAAGCGTTTCATCATCATATTCCTTGCCCTCAAACTCACTGAAAATTTCCTTATAGGATTTATGCAATGTATTGGCCAATACATTAAGACGTCCACGGTGAGGCATTCCGATTACAAATTCCTTTACACCCAGTTGCGAACCTTTTTCAATTAAGGCATCCAAAGCAGGAATCATAGCTTCTGCACCTTCTAGAGAAAAACGCTTTTGACCCGGAAACTTTTTATGGATAAACTTTTCGAAAAGAACGGCTTCGCTTAGTTTTTGAAGGATTTGAATTTTTTGATCTTTGTTATAATCCGGAAGATTTTTACTGCTTTCCATACGTGTTCTTAACCAATCAGTAATTTCCGGTTGACGGATATATCGGTACTCAACCCCTAAAGAAAGGCAGTAAGTGGTTTGAAGATGTGCTATAATATCCTTGAGTTTAGCTGTACCAATTCCAATTTTGTTACCTGCCTTAAATTCCCTTTCAAGATCTTCGGGTTTAAGCTCAAAATTTTCGATATCAAGCGTTGGAGAATATTTTCGACGAATTCTTACCGGATTGGTTTTTGTAAAATAATGCCCCCTTTCCCTATAGGCATTAATGAGATTAATTACCTTAAATTCAGAAGGATATTCTTCCGATTGATTGCCATTAAAATCGGTTTTTGAGAAATCGAAACCCTCAAAAAATTTCTGCCAGCCGTAGTCTATACTTGCCGGATTGTTTTTATAAAGCCTATACAGTTCTTCTATTTGCTGTAAATCAAGATTACTCAAATAAGAATATGCGTCCATAAAAGTGTGTTTTTCTAACTATGTTCTTAAAAGAACAAATTTAGGAATTAAAAGTTTATGGAGTTGATAAAGTTGTTTCATAAAAGAAAAAATAATAAAATAAATTTGTCCTTATATCTGCAGATTATATTCTATTAGCCACAAATTACTGGAATTACACTAGTTTTAAAAAAAATTAAATGACAATAAAATCCTGCAAACAACTAATAATAAAACACTAATAAAAATCCGTGAGAATTTTAGGATTATCAGAAAATAAAAAAAACCGCCCTGAAATAATCAGGGCGGTTTTTTATAAAAAATAAATAGATTAATAGAAAATTATTTCTTTGATTGCTGACCTTTTACTATTACATTCTTAACTTCCCATGTTGGAACACCAGTTGTACCGCACTGATATTTAAAGCCGATGTAAACTTTTGATCCTCCAATTGCTGATAAATCTATATCACCTGAAGGGGTAAAAGTAAAGTTGCCTGTCGATAAATTATAACTTGGGAACTCAGTCCAGCTTGCATCATTTGGATTTCCAACTCCATCATAATCTGTTGAATAAAATACCTTTAAAGTTCCATCACCCGCTGTACCATATTTCATGGCCGATTGAAAGTTTAATATTGTATTTGTGTATGAAGTTAAATCCAATTTAGGTGAAATCAACCAATCTTCATTGGCTGTATAATTACCGCCTTCATAACCAGACATTTTCATGCATGCATATTGTGGATCATTTACCCAAAATTGAGGTCCTTCAACACTATATTGCATAAAACTACCAATTGCAGTTGCAAAGGATTCTCTTAAAATTATTTTTAATCCAACAGGAAAACCGTAAACATCATCAACTTCCCTGATCATAAATTGCCATGAAGTATTATATCTGGTCAAAATACCTTTTATACTTCCGCTACCTAAAGGTAAAATGCTGTTTTTAAAATTAGCATAAGTACTTGATCGGAGAATTATTGGAGTTGCACTCATGTTGTCAGAAAAATTTCTTGGAGTCATACCTCCCAAAAGATTTAATGGATCAGCATAAACGGAACCTGCATCTGCAAAACTTATGTTGTTAAAAACAACTAATTTATTTATGTATTGATCAGTAAGAGTTACTGATGTTAATGTATCAGGTGTTGGTTCCGGGCCAGGAAACTTATCTCTGAAAAGGTAAGATTTGATTAATATTTCCGGAATGGTAACAAGACCTGCTTCACCTTTGTATCCTAAGTTATAAGATCCATTGGCATTGCTAAGGTATAAACCGTTACATTTTACATAAATCAATTGTCCGATAGGATAATTATTATATAGATATCCATTTTCAAGTCTTATGTCTAAACCACCGGTTGAATCCTGAATTACAAGATCTTTATAATAATTACCAGCCTGATCGGAAGATACAACTATCCCTTTGATATACCAATTATGTGAAATAACAGCTGAACCGCTAACTACATTTGCTTTAAGATCAGCAATTGTTAATAGAGTATCCCCAACAGCCATTGTAAAATGAGGTTCTGTGAAAGGTGGTTTTTCAAAATCATCCTTTATGCAACTATTCAATCCCAATATTGCCATTAGCATGAATATTCCTATTATTTTTATTCCAAATGTTTTCATTTTTATATATGTTTTATTTATTTAAAATTCTATTATTGCTTAATTATTAAAATCTAATTCCAAGATTCAGGAAGAATGTTCTACCTAAACCATAAAAATACTTCGGTGGAAATTTATTAATGTCTTTGGTGTCGAAATTAAATCGCATCTGTTCGTAACCGCCGGTAATTAATGAAGTATTATCAAGTAAATTGCTTATGCTGAAGTTAAGATTTAAATTAACTTTTTTTACCTGCCACGATTTTCCAATGGAAGCATCAACGGTAAACCCATCATCAAGTTTGATCTGATTAACAATGGAAGGAATCCTTGGATCATTAGGATTTGCATAAGGTAATGCACTAATAGTGCGTCTTTCCGGGTTAAAATCAAGATAATTATCACCAAAATAGTTAACATTGGCATTAAAGAACCAATATTTTGGGTGACGGTAACTGATACCAACCGAACCGGCAGTTTGAGGGCTTCCGTTTACATAGAAGTTCTTCATATAAACTGTTTTGTTAATATCTGGCTGCGAACCATTATCATAAGTTATCGTTACATTTGAATTACTGGTATAACGGAAATTTCCGATAGCAACAACTCCTGTAAATGAAACCGTTGATGTAGCTTTAACTTCTGTTCCAAATTCCATCCCCTGATGAACTTTATCGATTCCAGTCATGGCATAGTTTACAAAAGTACCCAGATCATCATTATAAAAACTAATAATGTCATTTTGATTCCAAAACATGGTTTGATATAAAGTTAAACGGGCTTTTATGTAAGGTGTACGTAATATATAATTAATATCACCTGACAATATTTTTTCGTTAATCAAAACAGAGCTGACATTATCTCTTGTTCTGGGCGATAAAAAAGAATTATAAACAGAAGGAGCCCGTGTAGTAGCCTGAGCATTTGCTAAAATAAAATTACGTCCGTTTATCTTATAATTAAATCCAACTTTTCCACCTCCATTAAAAAAGTTATAGGTTTCAGAATCACCAAAAGAATTATCTAAATAGCGGCCATTTTTCATATAACCAGTTCTCCAGAAAGAAGTAGAATTTACATTTGCTGCTATATAATAATCAATCTTATCACCAATAACTTCAACCTGACCCCATAATTGACCGGTATTTGAATTGATATCATAGTCATAACCATAAACATCACCTTCTTTTACAATACGGTTTGGATTGTTTACATCATTTTGGTTTTTTATAGTATCTCCGTTAAAATCGCGTTCAGCAAAATTATCAACATCTAACCAAAAATTTCCACCCAATAAATCGTCAATGGTTTTAAAGTGATGACCTGTATATTTACGATATTCAAAACCACCATCAAAATTCACATTGCTTGCAAGCTCTTTATTTAAAAGAACACTAAAATTCAACGTTGTTTGGTCGTTACGTCTGTCTTCTACAACATAGCTGGCTTGTTTTCCTTTTAAATTAGCATTGTAATTCATCTGATACAATTCATCCCAGTTAATCTGAGATCTGTTTGGATCATTTTGCCATGCCAGTGTAGTTAAATTAATTACATTCGGGTCAGCAATATGGTTTGAAATATAATTTTCATAACTTGGCATATAACGGTAATAGTCAGGACGCGGATCAGCGGAATTATACCAGTTAAGAGCTGTACCTCCATTGTAACCAAATGAATAGCCCAGAGAGGTTGTCAGTTTTGTTTTTGCATTTATATCCCAGTAATGAGAAAGTATCATCATGGGTTCATGAAAATTCTTTACTCTTGCATTTCTAACTTCACCATCCTGCATACCCCAATTCGGATTGTAATAATTACTTCCCATCAAATCATAAGCTTCCTGAGTAGCTCCTCCCTGCTGACCTCTTTTAGTAGGAGAACCGAAAGCAGTAAAACCGATGCTGTGTTGATTGTTTATTTTCTTTTCAATTGAAACAAAATATGCCCAGGCATCATAAAAGACACCTTTTACATAACCACCTTCACCCCAACGACGCGAACCACTTACGGTAAAAGCCCAGTTATTATCCATCAAACCTGTTGAATAAGTAAACATAGCTCTGTTGGTGTAGGTTTTGTCTGATAATGAATACGTAAATTTTATTTGTTTTCTTTGTTTGGATGCTCTGGTAATTATATTGGTAGAACCTCCCAATCCTCCAAAAGCAAACCTTGAGGAAGAAACTCCATTAACAACTTCCTTGTTTCGGGTAGCATCATTTAGTCCACCCCATTCCGACCATGATGCCCTACCGTTTTCGGCATCGTTAACATTGATGCCATTCATATAAATCGAAAAATTTTCAGAATCATATCCTCTCATTCTGAAATACATGGCTCCTAATGTATAGCTTGCGGTTGAAGTAAAAATATCTCCTGATGAATGCAATAAACCAGAAACAGCTTGTCCTTTGCTTTCATCATCGCCTTCCAGATCGGCAATATTTACTTCAGAAACCCCTCTGCGTTCATTTTCTGCATTAATCCTTGAGGTTAGTTCGGCTTTTACATAAACCTGAGATGCAGCTATCTTTACAGTACTTTCGTATTTTTCAAACCCAACTGCAATAACCGTTAATTTAGTCTCACCATATTTCAAGCCAGCAATTTCAAAGTATCCGTTGGCATCCGAAACTGTTTGATTGCTTCCTGCAACCACAATTGCTTCAGAAAGTGCTTTACCGGTACTTTGATCATATACATTCCCCGTAAGTTTACCCTGCTGTGCCATCAATCCGGCTCCTATCAACATAAAGAGCAACAATGATGTAATTTGTCTCATCTTTTTTTAAATGTTAGTGAATATTAATCTCTTTTTTATGAACAATAAATTATAATACAAACAATAACAGCTATTTAATTGGATTGTTATGGCAAATTATATTATTTCCTAATTTATTAATCATTTTAAATACTTTGCAAAGTAAATAAATATTTTGATGCATGATTAAATCATATTCTTTTTTTAAAATGAAATAATTACATTGAATATGTATATTGTACTGATTGTATGAATTTTATAATATATTTAAGTTAATTAAATTAACATTATATCAACAAGAAAAAATATTTAACTTTAAACTAACATATTTTGCATAATACAGGCTTTTAACAACTTAAGCAAAACAAACAATATCAGTAGTAAAAATTTAGTTGTTTTTATTGCATTTTATTAATTGATTAATATTTTTTTTAAAAATATTGACGAGTTAATTAAATTATTTAATACTTTTGAATAAAATTTATTTTTGATTACTTATACAATAAAAGTTCAATTACATGAAAAAATTATTTATCACATTATTTGCAATATTCTTATTGATTGGTAATGGTTTTGCACAGTTGCATTATAAACCTTACGAACTAAATATCAATGCTCCCAATAGCGAAAATGTTTACAAACGCTATATGGAAGGTAAAACATTTCTTGGAATAAATGGAGGAATTTCACTGCCTTTAGCCGATTATGGTAAAAATATTAATTTAGGGTTAGGGTTGGGAATTCAAGCAAAATATTTTATAAGTGATCATTTTGTTTTTGGAGCAAACTTCAATTTTTACAATTCATCTCTAAAAGATGAATTCATTAATGAGCAAAAATTAAGTTTTCAATTAATTGCTAATGACCCAGCAATGAGTGACAGTACTAAAGGACCACTAACAATTTTGTCCGTTGATGGAAGTTCTACTTTATATCCTTTCACATTAAATTTCGAATATTATTTTTCACCAAAACAAAGATTTAAACCATTTGTAGGCTTAGGTTTAGGGTTTTATGTTGTAAATTACAATATTGAAATATCTACTAATTACGAAAAACCACAATTATTCAGAGAAGAGGAATCAAAATTTGGATCAAAAATTGATTCTTATTTCGGAGTAACACCTTACGTAGGTTTTATGGTTGATTTTAATGAACTTATGAGTATGAATTTTGATGTAAGAAACAATATTATTTTGTCAACGCCAGTTAATTTAAGCGTTTCAGTTAATTTGGGTTTAATCTTTAATCTTGCCTACAAATATTAAAGTTGAAATACAAATAAGAAAAAAACGACGATTTATATAAAATCGTCGTTTTTTTTAAAATGTAAAAAAGAAATTTAATTTCAATAACCTTAATCCAGATTTATAGGATTGATTTTTTGATTTTTATGAATCCTTATAATTATTCGATTTTCAGTTAGTCATCAGATGGTTTGCGGATTTTAGGAAATAAGATTAATTTTGCAAAAAAAACAAAATGCAAGGTGATACCATAATTAACAAACAGTTAAATGATAGTAGCAATACTTTCCTTTTGTATTGTAAACCTTGCAAAGATAGCAGCGGGATTTTGTCTGCTTTACATGAAAAGACTTATGATTCGTTGCATTACAAGTATTTTTTTGTTAATACATTTAAGTATAATAATACGATACAAACAGAAACTCATTTAAATACAAAACCTTCCTTTTTATCACCACATCTCTTAAATACCAACACGTTAAAATCGAAACCAATAAATTCATATTCAAATGATTGGATATTAATCATTTTAATTATTAGTTTTTTATTATACGCATGGACTCATTTTGTATCGTCAAAGCGACTAAAACAAATATTTAATGCCCCATTTACAAACAGGGCACTTAATCAATTAACCCGTGATGGTGACATCTTTAAAGAAAGAATTTCTATTCCTCTTATCATAATATATATACTTTCAAGCTCATTGTTTATATTTAATATTGGCCATTATCTGATAAATTTTAAAAATTTAGATTTATATAATTTATTTTTCTTTATTAAAATATTTGGTGTAATTAGTCTGCTCATGTTGCTCAAAAGCGTTATAACCCGCTTTATCGGGATTATTTTCAAAAATTTAGCTGCAACGTCTGCATACCTGCTAAATAGTTTGATATTTAACATTATCACTGGTTTAATATTGTTACCCGTCAATGTTTTTTTAGCTTATTCAAATCCGACATTTTCAAGAGTACTAATTATATTAACCATAATTATTTTGCTGATATTCAATGTTATTAGATTTGGACGCTATATTATAATAGGTATAAGCTATTCAAAGTTTTCTCAATTCTATTTATTTTTATATCTTTGCACACTTGAAATTTTACCAGTATTGATTTTGATAAAAATTTATATTAGTTTGATTGATAATTATTTGTAAAATAAAATAATGTTGGCAATAGCCTATTTCAACTATGAAAATAAAAAATATCTTAATATCCCAGCCAGCTCCATCGGAAACAGAAAAATCTCCTTACAGAGATTTAGCTGAAAAGTATAATTTAAAAATGGATTTTTATAAATTCTTTAAAATTGAAGGAATTGTTGGAAAGGATTTTAGATTAGACAGAGTAAATATTGCTGATTATAATGCCGTTATATTTACAAGCAGGCATGCGGTTGATCATTATTTCAGAATTTCAAAAGAAGTTAGGTTTGACGTACCTGATACAATGAAATATTTTTGCATTTCAGAAGCTATTGCTCTTTATCTGCAAAAATATGTACAATACCGTAAAAGAAAGATTTTTCATGGAAAACAAACTTTTCCTGAATTAATGGATATTATTTTAAAGCACAAAGAAGATAAATTTTTACTTCCATGTTCTGATATCCACAACCAGGATATTTTTGATTTACTGAAAAAAGAAGAAGTAAGGTATGCTAAAGCTGTTATTTACAAAACAGTGGATGTAGATTTAAAAACGGAGATTGATATTAACAAATACGATATGCTGGTATTGTTTAGTCCATCAGGCGTAAAATCCTTGTTTAATAATTATCCCGATTTTCAGCAAGGAGAAAAAATTATTGCTGGATTTGGTTCTACCACCGCTTTAGCAATAAAAGAAAGTGGCTTAACTATTAGTATTAATGCACCCACAAAATCTTGTCCTTCAATGGCAATGGCAATTGAAGAATTTTTAAAAAAATTAGCTAAAAAGAAATAAAAATCATTGCATTATAATTGAAGACGCTGATAATCAGCGTCTTTTTATTTGTTTAAAAATGCCGGAATTTAAAAAAGAGGAGAGATTATGTGCTAAGAAATCCATTGATTTCCTTTTCAAAAATGGAAAACCAATGTTTTCTTATCCTTTTAATGTTAAATGGCATTATGCTGAATTAGCAACAACTTTTCCAGTTCAGGTTTTAATTGTTGTTTCAAAAAGAAATTTCAAAAAAGCTACAGATAGAAATAGAATAAAACGATTAATCAGAGAAGCCTACCGTTTAAACAAACACATTCTATATCAATATCTTAATGAAAAAAACAAAAATATTGTTTTAACGCTAATTTATACAGAAAAAGAAATTTTAAATTATCATTTTATAGCAGATAAAATAATTTTAACTTTACAACGTTTAATAAAATTGCAGGAAAAAGCCGATTGATTTTTTATATTTAAATCAGTCAGCTATTAATTTGTTGGATAATAATCGCAGGATGAAAAAAATAATAGGTGGTTTTTTTATTATAATCATAAGAATTTATCAATACACTATATCTCCTTATTTCCCTGCATCTTGCAGATATTCACCAAGTTGTTCTGCTTATGGGATTGAAGCATTAAAAAAGCATGGTCCTTTTAAAGGAGGTTGGTTGGCAATCAAAAGAATTGTTTCCTGCAATCCATGGGGTGGAAGTGGTTACGATCCGGTACCTTAAATGTTGCAAAATATAATTCATTAATTACTTAAATTATCGACAATTAATCATAACAAAAAGAAATGATACAATTAGGAAAAATAAGATTTCAGTTATTCTTTATACTTTTTTTGGGATTTGGTTTTATTGCCAATGCTCAAAAAGACAATGATTTTGAAATTTCTAAGAATCTCGAAATTTTCACTACACTTTACCGGCAGTTACATCTAAATTATGTAGATAATATAAATTCCGGCGATCTTATGAAAAAGGGAATTGATGCGATGCTGGATGATATGGATCCCTATACAGTTTTTATTCCCGAAGCAGAAATTGAAGATTATAAACTTCTAACAACGGGTCAATATGGTGGGGTTGGTGCTTTGATTCACCAAAATGGAGATTTTGTTATAATTTCAGATCCTTATGAAGGTTTTCCAGCATTTAAAGCAGGTTTAATACCTGGTGATAAAATTATTGAGGTAAACAAGCAAAGTGCTAAAGGTAAATCTGTTAATGACATCAGTACCATATTAAAAGGTCAGCCCGGTACCAATATAAGTATTCTGATTGAAAGAGAAGGTGAATTGAAACCTATTGAGAAAAATCTTACCAGAGAAGAAATTAAATTAGAAAATGTTCCTTATTATGGATTGGTTGGTAAAAGTACTGGTTATATTAAGTTAACAGGATTTACACAAGAAGCCGGTAAAGAAGTAAAAGAAGCATTATTAAAACTAAAGGAAACAGATAAAATAACTTCTGTAATTCTTGATTTAAGAGGCAACGGTGGCGGTTTGTTACAAGAAGCCGTTAATATTGTAAATCTATTTGTAGATAAGGGACAATTGGTTGTAAATACAAAAGGAAAAGTAGAAGAAAGGAATTTCTCACATGTTACTACAAATTCTGCGGTAGATAATAAAATCCCATTGATAGTTTTAGTTGACAGAGGTAGTGCTTCTGCTTCGGAGATTGTATCAGGAGCCATTCAAGACTTAGACAGAGGAGTAATTATTGGTCAGAAAACATTTGGTAAAGGGCTGGTTCAAAACATATTTCCGGTTAGTTACAATTCTCAGGTAAAAATTACAATAGCAAAATATTATATTCCAAGTGGCAGATGTATTCAAGCGATAGATTATTCTCATAAAGGAGAAAACGGAAATTCAGATAAATTTCCAGATTCATTGAAAACTGCCTTTAAAACAAAAAATGGCAGAACAGTATATGATGGTGGAGGAATTGAACCTGATTTTATTTTAACACCAGAAAAAACAAGCAATATAACCATTAGTTTGATAACTAAATATCACATTTTCAACTATGCCAACTATTATAAAAGATTAAATCCAAGTATAAGTCCTGCTAAAGAGTTTACTGTTTCCGATGCAATGTATGATAATTTTGTACAATATTTAGCTGGGAAAGACTATGATTATACTACAAAAAGTGAAAAAAATCTCGCTGAACTAAAGTCAATAGCTGAAAAAGAAAACTATTTTGATGCTATTAAAACAGAATATCAAGCTCTTAAAGACAAATTAATTCATAACAAAAACGAAGACTTAATTAAAAATAAGGAAGAAATTAAATTACTTCTTAAAGACGAAATAGCAAGCAGGTATTATTATCAAAAAGGTAGAATAGAATCTTCTTTGTCAACCGATAATGAAATAAAAAAAGCATTAGAGGTATTTAATGATGAAAAATTGTTTAGCAAAACACTTAAAGGTAGCAACAATTAAAATTATACTACCTTATAACAATAGTTCGTTAAACTTTGACAAAGTTTTTACAATAGTGTAATCAATTGATTAGTAATATATTTATATAAACAACTATAACTTTGTCAAAGTTAGTAATATCAGCAACTAATAAAGGTTCAACAGCGTATTATTAAAAAAAAACTGTAATAAAATGATAAAAGCTACTTTTTTAAATCGTGAGAGAATTTACCTCTTTGGTTTGATATTGTTAGCTGTTGGAATTCCTCTATCTCATATTATTATGAGTATAGCTCAAATTATCTTATTAAGCAACTGGCTTATTGACAAGAATTTAGTTTCAAAAATTAAATTATTTTATAAAAATAAACCTGCTTTAATCTTTTCTTTCATTTACTTTTTACATCTGGCTGGTTTGTTTTTCACAAGCGATTTTGACTATGCTATTAAGGATTTAAGAACAAAAATTCCAATCCTTTTTTTACCTTTAGTCTTTTCTTCATCCAAACAATTATCTTACAATGATATAAAAATCATTTTAAGAATGTATATTGCTTCTGTTATATTTGGAAGCCTGGCATGCAGCTTTGTATATTTAACTCAAAAAATAGATGATATTAGAAATATTTCCATTTTTATATCACATATCAGGTTTAGTTTAAATATATGCCTTTCCATTTGTATTTTGTTTTATTATCTGGTTATAAAAAAGGAATTTAATAAAAAACAAAGCATAATTGTCTCCATTTTAATTGGTTGGTTAATTCTGTTTATTTTCATACTGCAATCATTAACAGGAATAATCATTTTATTTCTTTTAGCTTTAACTTATGCATTATTTTTAGTGTTTACGTCTCATAAAATTAAAACTAAATTTGTTGTAAGTATTTCTATTGTAAGTATTTTACTGTTAATTTTTTCTTTGTTGCATCAATATTATCAGGAATATTTTTCTGTTAAAGAAATTAACTACAGCCAGTTAGATTCAAAAACGATACAAGGGAATGATTATGAATTCTTTATTGAACAGTTTGGAATAGAAAACGGGAATTATATAGGATTATATATTTGCAAAAAAGAACTTGCAGACGAATGGCAAAAACGCAGTAAAATACATATAGATAGCAGCGATCATAAAAAACAACAATTGATAGTAACATTAATAAGGTTTTTGAATTCAAAAGGACTTAGAAAAGATGCAGAAGGAGTTAAGTCATTGAATGATAAAGAAATTGCTGCGATAGAAAGCGGTTATGCAAATTACCTGTATTTAAACGATTTTAGCATTAAAGCAGCGGTTTACAGAATATTTTTTGAATATAATAACTACATAATTTCTGGTGCTACCAAAGGGTATTCCATAATTCAACGATACGAATTATGGAAAGCAGCCCTGGGGATAATTAAAGAAAATTTCTGGTTTGGAGTAGGAACCGGTGATATGGTAACTGCTTACAAAGAACAACTTATAAAAATGAATTCGGATTTAAAAGAACTTAATATCAGAGCTCATAATCAATATCTTTCAATATTTTCGGCTTTTGGGATTATTGGTTTTCTTGTTTTCTTATTTTCTTATATTTATCCAATATTCATAAGCAAAGCATTTAAATCTTTTTTATTTGTTTCTTTTTTTATTATTTCTTCTTTATCGATGATTAACGAAGATACTATTGAAACGCAGACCGGTGTTACATTTTTTGCCTTTTTTTATCTGATATTTATGCTTTTTAATAAGAATTCGGATCAAACTTCAGCACAACTTTCCGCTAATGAAAAGTAAGGTAAAGTTTCAATAACTTTATTTGTAATTTTTTTCAAAACAGAAGGAACTTATCGGGATTTATACAGGTTTTGTCAGGTTAATATCAGATATTAACTAATAAATTAACAAAAACTTGTATAAAATGTTTAATTTTGGAAAGGTTTTTTTTGTAGTTAAAATCAGGAAAAATATTTATAAACAATTAATAATCAATATTAAAAATGAGAAGTAACATAAAATTCTTCTGGATTGCTTTACTAAGCATTTCCCTTTTTGTGGCAAATGTACATGCACAAAAACAGTACACTTACGAATCGGTTCCCGGCGATCCATTGAAAGCCAGAATCTATACACTTGATAATGGATTAAAAGTGTATATGACTGTATATAAAGATGCTCCACGTATTCAAACTTACTTTGCCGTGAGAGCTGGCAGCAAAAATGATCCGAAAGAAACCACTGGGTTGGCTCATTATTTTGAACACATGATGTTTAAAGGAACTGCTAAATATGGTTCAAAAGATTGGAAATCTGAAGGTCCTATTATTGCTAAAATAGATTCATTGTTTGAAATTTACAGAACTTTGTCTGATGAAAATCAAAGAAAAGAAATGTATAGAATAATTGACAGTATTTCTTATGTTGCTTCAACGTATGCTATACCAAATGAATATGATAAATTAATGTCGGCAATTGGTGCTGATGGAACCAATGCTTTCACTTCGTTGGAGGAAACAGTTTATGTTGATGATATTCCATCTAATCAGTTAGAAAATTGGGCTAGCATCCAAGCAGAACGTTTCAGCAATCCGGTTTTACGTTTATTTCATACAGAACTGGAAACTATTTATGAAGAAAAAAACATGACGCTAACCAATGATGGTCGTAAAGTTTATACCGCAATGCTTGAAGGTTTGTTCCAAAACCATCCGTATGGAACTCAAACTACCATTGGAACCCAAGAGCACATAAAAAATCCTTCGATGAAAAACATCAGAGAATTTTTTGCAAAGTATTATGTAGCCAATAATATGGCTATCTGCTTATCCGGTGATTTTGATCCTGATTATGCAATAAATTTAATAGATTCTAAATTTGGTGGTTTCAAAAGATCTGAAGTTCCTGTATTTACTTTCGGAAAAGAGCAACCAATTACCAAACCTATTGTTAAGGAAGTTTTTGGTACAGATGCTGAAAATATGATGATGGCTTACCGTTTTGCCGGTGTTGGCTCAAGAGAAGCTGATATGATTACAATGATTGATATGGTTTTAACAAATGGAACCGCTGGTTTGATAGATTTAAACCTGAATCAGAAACAAAAAGTAATGAGTGCAGGTACCAATCCAAATATTATGCACGATTATTCTGCATTGATGTTTTCGGGTAAACCTAAAGCAGGACAAACCCTGGATGAAGTAAGAGACTTATTGCTTTCTCAGATCGAATTGGTGAAAAAAGGAGAATTCCCTGATTGGTTGCTTACTGCCATTATCAATGACTTGAAACTTCGTAAAATTAAGGAATATGAAAGTAATAGCAACAGAGCAATGGCTTTTGTTGATGCTTTCGTTCAAAATGAATCATGGAAAGATGTTGTTGAAAGTATTGATAAATTATCAAAAATCACCAAACAGGAAATTGTTGATTTTGCAAAGGCAAACTTAAACGACAATTATGTAATTGTTTATAAAAGAAAAGGTAAAGATGAATCTATTAAGAAAGTAAAAAAACCAAAAATTACACCTATCAAAATCAACAGAGATGTTGAATCTGATTTCCTTAAAATGATTCAGGCAAATAAACCTACTGAAATTGAACCGGTTTTTATTGATTTTAAGAAAGATTTACAATTCTTTACTGTAAAAAGCAACATACCTGTTACTTACAAAGAAAACACTGAAAATAACACTTTTGATATTTTTTATGTTTTTGAAATGGGAAGTAATAATGATAAAAAAATAAGTGTTGCTACTAATTATCTGAAATTCTTAGGAACTTCGAAATATACAGATGAACAATTAAAAGAAGAATATTATAAATTGGGATGTTCTTTTAATGTATCTGCTTCAGGCGAACAGATATATGTAAGTTTAAGTGGTTTAACAGAAAATATGCCAAAAGCTTTACAATTATTCGAAGAAGTGATAGCTGATTGCAATCCAAATCAGGAAGCTTTTGATAATATGATTAAAGACATCCTGAAAAAAAGGACAGATGCAAAATCAAATCCACAAAGAGCTTTCAGTGCAATGGTTAACTATGGAATTTATGGTTCTAAATCACCAATGACAAATATTTTGACCGAAGCAGAATTAAAATCATTAAAACCAGAAGAATTGGTTACCCTTATTAAAGGTATGCTTTCCTACGAACATCATATTATGTATTATGGCAGTCAGAAACCTGAAGAATTAACCAGGTTGTTAAATAGTTATCACAGAGCACCAGCTCAGCTGAAACCTGTACCTGCTGAAGTTAAATTTGTGGAACAGGAAACTAAGAAAGATATCGTTTATCATGTTGATTTTGATTCAAAACAATCGCAAATGCTACTATTAAGCAAAGGTGGTTTGTATGATAAAAACATGACAGCCGATGTAACATTGTTTAATGAATATTTTGGTGGAAGCATGAATTCAATTGTTTTTCAGGAATTGAGAGAATCCCGTTCATTAGCTTATACTGCTATGTCGATGTATCAAAGTCCTTCCAAAAAGGATAAATCTTATATGGGAATTTCTTATATTGCTACTCAAAATGATAAATTAAATGATGCATTGGATGCATTATCAATGTTGCTTAACAAAATGCCAGAATCAGAAAAAGCATTCACTTTAGCTAAAAATGGGATTATTCAGAAAATGAGAACCGACAGAACAACCAAATCTGATGTTTTGTGGCAATATGAAAGTGCTAAAAAGCTGGGTGTTGATTACGATTTACGCAAAGATGTGTATGCAAAAGTTCCTACTATGACTTTTGATAATGTTAAAAACTTCCACAACCAATATATTAAGGATAAAAAACATTCTTATTTGGTTTTGGGCGATAAGAAAGAAATTGATTTTAAAGTTCTTAAAAAATATGGAAAAGTGAAATATTTGAAAATGGAAGATATTTTTGGATATTAATTTTTAATCATACTTTATTAAAAAAAGGGCTGGAAACAGTCCTTTTTTTGTTTTAAGAATACTTTGGCAAATTATTTGTTATAAAAAATTCGTATTTTTGTAACCTATATTTAATAATGCTTAAAATGAACAGGATAATTAAACAAATAAGCTCATTTGTATTTTTTGTTTTCTTTTTATATCAATCAAATGCACAGGACACTTTAAGAGCAAAAATTCCAGTGGATGCTGATACAAAATTAGTTGCTTATAAAGACGCAATAAATGAAACCGGTACTAAGGATGAACTATATATCCGTTCGTTGGAATGGATAAATGCCAATTATAAAAATGCGGCTGAAGTTACCCGCCGCCGCGATGCCGTAAATGGAGAAATTGAAGGACAGCATCGTATTCAGCTGTTTTACAAAGATAAGGATGGTGTAATCATTAAAACCGGATTGGTGGAATATACCTTTAAACTCCAGTTTAAAGACAATAAATACCGTTATTTTTTTACAAACTTCTATTTAAAAGATAAATCAAGATATCCTATCGAAAACTGGATGGATAAAACCAAACCGGGTTACTCACCTTTATGGGATGAATATTTGAATATTATTGACATTCATATTTGCAAACTGATAGAATCTCTTAAAACAACGATGCAAGCCAGGAAAATCAAAAAGGATGAATGGTAACAGCATATTGTTTCAGGACGCATTACTGAATTCAGATTTAGAACTTCTTAAAACAATTCCCAAAAGCGATTTGCATAATCATGCACCTTTAGGAAGTCGTTTGAAAGATTTTTCGATTGCTATAGGTAGTGAAATTCCTTCGCCACCCTCTGCTATGCAGAATATTGCAGAAATGAACGAATATATAATCAATAATTTACGGAGTTTGATTGTAAACCCTGATGGATTTAAAACTTCAATTGCATTGGCATTAAGGCAGGCAAAAATGGATGGAATTACAAAACTTGAAATGAGCCTCGATTGTCAGTTTGTTACATTATTTCCTGATAAAGAAATTGGTTTAATAAATTTTCTGAAACAAATCAGTAAATCAGAAGCACCTGAAATACAATTTAATCCTGAAATCGGATTAAGTAGAAATCTTGATATTGCCGAAGCCGAAAACTGGATATATCCCTGTATAGAAAGTGGTTATTTCAAATCCATCGATTTGTATGGTGAAGAGTTGATTAAAGATGCAACGCTTTATAAGAACATTTATAAAGTGGCTAAAAACCATAATTTAAAATTAAAATCGCATACCGGAGAATTTGGTAATGCCGAATCGGTAAGATATACAGTTGAAACCCTGGAGCTCGATGAAGTTCAGCATGGAATATCTGCAGCCGACTCAAAGGACGTTATGAAATGGCTACGAAACAATAATATTCGGTTAAATGTTTGTCCTTCAAGTAATATAAGATTAAACAGGGTGCAAAATATGGAACAGCATCCTTGCCGGATATTAGCTGATAATGGAATAATTATCACGATAAACAGCGATGATATAATGATTTTTGATCAATCCATATCCGATGAGTTTTTTAATTTATATAATGCGAAGCTATTTAGTGCAACCGAATTGAATGTATTAAGAATCAACGGACTTCAGTAATTATTAATTTTGTATTCAATTCTTCTAAATCGGTTTAATAATTTTTTTAATTTTACCTTTTTAATATCTTAGCCATGAATATAAAAACTGTACTTTTCTTTTCTCTTTTATTGATTTGTTCATCAATGAATTACGCACAAGAGCATCATTTTATTACGGATGAAAATTATCGCAATCAAACACAGAAAATGTTTGAGGTGCAAAAAAAATCAGCGTCCAAGAGGGCAGCTATTTTATTTGATGTTTTTAATCAGAATCTGACTACAAAAGAAAGAGAAGCGTTAACGTTTTTATATGCCTATATGCCTCTGAGTGATTTAGCTGATTATACCGGAGATTTCTATTTACAAAACATTAAGGTAACTTTTGAAGCATCCCATTTTTTTTCATGGGGAAAATCAATTCCTGAACTGATATTCAGACATTTTGTTTTGCCTTGCAGGGTAAATAATGAAAATATGGATACCGCAAGAATTGTTTTTTATAAAGAGCTGAAAGATAGAGTTGAAAATCTCAGCATGAAAGACGCTGCATTGGAAATCAATCATTGGTGTCACGAAAAAGTTGCTTATCAGGGTTGCGATTCAAGAACCAGTTCACCCCTGGCAACAATTAAAAATGCACTGGGAAGATGCGGAGAGGAATCTACGTTTACAGTTGCCGCAATGAGATCTGTTGGAATTCCTGCCCGCCAATGCTATACACCCCGTTGGGCTCATAGTGATGATAATCATGCCTGGGTTGAAGTTTGGGTTGATGGTAAATGGCATTTTCTGGGTGCATGCGAACCCGAACCGGATTTGGATCTGGGTTGGTTTGCAGCTCCATCAAAGCGAACCATGATGGTAAATACAACCGTTTTTGGTTATTATCTGGGCGAAGAGGAGGTTTTGCATAAAGACGATAGATATACCAGGATAAATCTACTCGAAAACTATGCTCCTGTAAAAACTATTTATGTAAAAGTGTTGGATATTAATAAGAAACCAATTGATAGTGCCAATGTTGAATTTGGATTATACAATTATGCCGAATTTTATCCGATAGGTGTAAAACTTTCTGATAAAAAAGGTATTGCTTCATTGAAAACAGGATATGGAGATCTGTTGATATGGGCAACAAAAAACAATATTTTTGGATTTGAGAAAGTAACAGTTGAAACCAACGATACCGTTGTTATTATTCTGAACAGGAATTCTAAAATGGAATATACGCTCAATTTTGATATTACTCCGCCAATACCCCGCGAAATAGAAGTTAATGTTAGTGATAAACAGCGTGAACTGAATAATCAGCGATTAAAATATGAAGATAGCATTCGCAAAGCCTATGAAAACACTTTTGCGGATAGTATTTTTTGTCATAATCTGTCAAACGTCAATGGATTAGAATTTAACCGAACCTATTCATTACTAAAGAAAAGCAGGGGAAACTGGCAGGAAATCGCAACATTTATTAATTTAACCAACAAAGAATATAAAAAATATTGCCTTCCCTTACTGGAAGCAATTTCTGAGAAAGATTTACATGATGTTACTGTAGATGTGTTATCCGATCATCTTTATAATTCGAAATTATCCGATAAAATGGAAGATGATATAACAATAAATTTTATTATGAATCCTCGTATTGGTGATGAAATGATAAAACCATATAAACAATTTATTCAGAAATATTTTAGTAACAGTATGTTTGCAAATGCCAAAGAAATAGCCGATTGGATTACTAAAAACATTAAAATTGATAAAACAGCCAATTATTACAGATTGCCTATAACACCTAAAGGTTCAATTGAATTGGGTGTTTGCGATCCAGCTTCCAGGGATCTGTTATTTGTTGCTATATGCAGAAGTGTTGGAATTCCTTCACGCCTGGAGCCGGCTACTAAAATACCTCAGTATTATTATTTAACTACATGGAATGATATGGTTTTTGAGAAAAAGGAAAATGAAGTAAAAACTCCTAAATCCAGCTTAATCCTGTTAAATGACAAAGCGAATGGCTTGGTTAATCCTGAATATGCTATCCATTTTACCATCCAAAAATTTAAGGATGGTAAGTATTTCACACTTGATTATGAAATGGATAAACGCTTGAAAACCTTCCCTTGCCAGCTAAGTGTTGATGCGGGTAATTATTTGATGGTTACAGGAAACAGAATGCAGGATGGATCTGTTTTAACCAGCTTGAAATTCTTTTCATTAAATCCAAAAGAGACAAAAAGCCAGACTATTACGTTGCGAAAAACCAAAAAGCAGCATAAAGTTATAACAACCCTTACAGGAAAGGAAACCTTTAAAAGGTTGAATGATGATACGTTAATCTCGATAAATGGATTATTGAAGAATGCAAAAGGAATTGTAATATGGATAGAATCAGGAAAAGAACCTACACGCCATGCAATAGTTGATATAAGTAAACTTAAAGCAAATTTCGAAAAATGGGGTGGTAGTTTTGTATTGGTTTTACCCGAAAACCTGAAAGCAAATTTTGATAAAAACATCTTGACGGAATTACCATCTCAAACACAGGTAGTTGTTGATAACAATAACATACTGAAAGTAATTGAAACAACACTTAAAACCAAGCTATCAACCGATTTGCCTGTAGTAACGATAATAAATGAAAAAGGAGAAGTTATCTATTTATCAAAAGGTTATAAGATAGGAACTGGCGAACAATTATTAAAAATGTTTTAGCCTTAAGTGTGGACTTATATCCTTGCAGTTTTCAATTTATATTTTATAAACAATATTAAATCTTCTGTTTTATTTTTTGGAACGCAGATGACGCTGATCCCTTTGGGAAACGCAGATAAAAAGCAGATTTTTATACAATGTAAATCAAAAAATCCGTTTAATCAGCGTTTTCGGAACGTATCTGCGTCATCAGCGTTCTGATGTTATCGTTTATAATTTAGTAAATAAATATCCCAACAGATTTCAGCATATATTTAAAAAACAATAGTAAAACTTCTGATTTATTTTTCGGAACGCAGATTACGCTGATCCCTCTGGGAAAGGCAGATAAAAGCGGATTTTTATATAATATAAATCAGAAAATCCGTTTAATCAGCGTTTACGGAACGTATCAGCGTCATCAGCGTTCTGATTTTATAGTTTATAATTAACCGTTCATTCCCTGATTTCGGTTTTCTATTTTACAATATTTTTGTAATGATTATATCTATCCAACACTTCAACTACAAACTGATAGGTTTCGTATCCTCTTGAATATCCATATTTAACAACCGGATCGTTATAGTACTTGGGTCTGGATTTTAGTTTCATGTAATGATCTACATTGTCTGTCCAGGTATTTGGATCTTTGCCATACTTTCGGGCAAGATTTCGGGCATCAATTACATGATAAACCCCTGCATTATAAGATGCCAATATAAATTTTATCCTTTCTTCAGGATTTATGATTTCTTTTGGCAGGAAATTATCGATAGCCATTTTTAACCTTACACCTGCTTTAATCTGAGCACTTACGGGCGATTTGGATGTAACACCAAATTTACGAGCCGTTTGCGGCATCATCTGCATAATTCCAAATGCTCCCGACCATCCGGTAAGTTCCGGATGAAATTGCGACTCCTGATAGATTAATGATGCGAGCAACCGCCAATCCCATCCGATTAGTTTGCTGTGAAGTTTGATTTCCTTATCATACCTTGATATTTTCCCGCCTTTTATACTATAAAATTCGCTTTGAACTATTTTCACCGATCTTGGATTTCTAAAATAGGTATCGTAGATATTCTGGAATTCTTTGGTTTGTTTATATTCCCTTATCCAGTTATTTAAGGTAACCAGCAGGCTGTCTGATTCCTTTCTGACAGCCCAGGCAAGATTCTGTTGAAAGCTTACTGGTGTTTGAACATCAAGGTTTTTATAATATGATTTATTTACCTGAGCAAAATTTTCATCGGCAATGGTATAATCTATCGTTCCATTTGCAACCAATTCCATTAGTTGTTCTGTTTCCATTGTGTCAACAACTACAATATGAATGCTGTCGCCAATTTCATTTTGGATATTTATAAGTCTGTCGTAATGAACACTGTTTTTTTGAACATGAACCGTTTTTCCGGAAAGATTAAGTATGTTTCTGATTAATAATGTTTTTTTTATGCATGCATCCTGCAATTTATATGGATTTCTCTGCACCAGAACCTGACGTGTTTGAGTAATTGGTGAGCTGAAGTTTACCAGCGTTTTCCGGTTACGGGTTATCGTAATATTGTGAGCAATAATATCGCATTTTCCCAATGCAAGTAAACTCATATTGGAAGCCAGATCATTCGTAATAATAAATTCGAGTTTTACACCAATGTGTTTTGAAAATGCCTTGAGCAAATCAAGCTGAAAACCCATTGGCAGCCCTTTATAGATAAAATAATCAACAGAATTATAGTTGGTTGTAGCAATTATTTTTCCGCGTTTTTTAATGTTAAGTAGTAAATTATCATCCTTAACAGCAGAAACAGTATGATCTCTTTTGCACGATACCATTAGTAAAAAAAATACAAAAGCGAAGATAAGGTGTTTAATTTCAAACTTGTACTTCATAAGCATATAATAAGTTACGAATTTACATATTTATTTTAATATGAGGTTGTTTTTGTCAAAATCTTTTTTTATTTATCACTTCAGCTAAATGCAAGCCTTTATAAGAGGAGTTCTGTTACCGAAATGAAAGCAAATAGTCCAGTTTGCTTTGCTATTGACACTATACTTTTATAACGATTTATCCGGAAAAAGTCGGGGCGCGACTTTGAGTCGCACTCCGACTAATTTACTTTACGGGACTTCTAAAAATTGCTTTTTCTTCGTTGAACTTCAATTTTTAAAAACCCTTTATAATCTATTCCTTCACAAATTTACTTACAAAACTTTCCTTTTCATTGTTCACCTTAACCACATAAAGCCCTGCTGGAAAATCATGTATATCTATTTCGTTTGTTGATTGATTACTTATATGTTGTTTAATTAATTGCCCTGCGATATTGTAAATAGAAATTGAAGTGTTTTGCAGCGTTTTATCCTTTTGGAATTTTATAAACAGCTTGTCTTTGGCAGGATTGGGAAATATCAGTAGATTTGATATTTCATTTATTTCATAATCATTGGATAAACCAATCTGATTGGTTAATATTGTGCCGTAATTACCAACTACATAAGCCGTATTTTTAGTATTAAAGGATATGTAATGTAAAAAGTATAAAGTCCCCGAAGACTGAGCTGTCCAGCTTGCACCCCCATTAGTGGTTTTAATAATAGTACCTGCCTCTCCTACTGCATACCCTGTATTGTTGCCGATAAAACGAATAGAACTCAACCACTTGGTACTTCCGGTTTGTAGCGTATTCCATGTTAAACCACCATCAGTAGTTTTAAGTATTATGCCCAGTTCAGCTGTAATATAACCGGTAGTTGCACTGGTAAAAAACACAGAGGTGAATAAATTATACAAGCCTGTATTTAAGGTAGTCCAGCTTGCTCCTCCATCAATTGTTTTAACTATATTCCCAGCATAACCAACGGCATAGCAAATATTGTTGTCAACACAATAAATGGAAAAAAACGCTTTGGTAGTTCCCGTCGATTGCACGATCCAATTGATTCCGCCATCTGTGCTTTTATATATCAGGCCACCATCGCCGGCTACATAACCATTAAGCGAGTCTGCAAATACGATGGAATGAAATGCACTGGAAGTCATATTGTCATAATGTTGCGTAATCCAGGTTAATCCACCATTCGTTGTCTTTTTAATAGTATAACTTTCACCAGCTACATAACCGGTAAGCGAATCGGTAAAGTAAACAGAATACAAACTATTAGAGGATACTGAATTTAATTTAGTCCATTCTGCACCTCCATTAGTAGTTTTTAATATTGTACTATATTCACCTACAGCATAACCGGTTGTACTATCTGCAAAAAACACAGAAGCAAGATAATCATCAGTACCTGAAGCAATATTTGTCCAGCTTGCACCCGCATCTGAAGTCCGCATTATCCGTCCCTGATCACCCACAACAAAACCGGTTGTTCCATTTAAAAAACATACCGATGAAAGATTTAATGTTAACCATGTATTTTTATTTTGCCAGGTTAATCCACCATCCGTTGATCTTCTTATCATACCATCTTCACCGGCTGCATAAGCAGTATCTGCATTGCAGAAAAAGATGGAGTTAAAATTGGTGTAAGTGCCTGATAACTGATAATCCCATGATGTACCTCCATCAATGGTTCTTATTATAGCCCCATCGCTACCTGTTGCATAGCCTAAGTTTGAATTCAGAAACCATACAGCCTTAAGGTGACTTTGAGAACTGGAATTTACTTCGTTCCAGGTATCACCTCCATTGGTAGTTTTAATTATTTTACCAACAGGACCTACAGCTATTCCTTGGTTAACATCGGTAAAACATACCGCATTCAATGGATAAAAAGTTCCTGTACTTTGTTTTACCCAACTGAGGCCACCATTTGAAGTCTTAATGACACAACCATTGTTTCCGGAGGCATAGCCTGTATTGGCATTTACAAAAAAGACAGATTTCAAATCATCTATCACCCCCGATAGTTGCTGGGTCCAACTAATCCCTTTATCTATTGTTTTTAAAATAATGCCGGTATCACCTGCTATATAAAATGTGTTGGGGTCGGCAATAGATATTGAATTAAAGGTATTAAGCTTACCAGAGTACACCAACGTCCAGTTTAATCCGGCATCAATGGTTTTTAATATGGTACCTGCATCGCCGATTGCAATACCGGTAGTGGAATCTGCAAACCTGATACAATTTAAATCATGACCTTGCGGTAATGGATTCAGCCATTGCCAATCCTGAGCATTCACCACATTTCCTAAGCATATTGCAATCAGTAGTATATAAATCTTTTTCATATTATTGGTGTTTATTAATTTATTTTTATTTAACCCTTCAAGTGGTTGTTTAACCCTTGAAGCGGTTGTTGTTAAAATCATCATCCTATGTGTCAATTTTGTTTTGTTATGAATATTTCATATAATAAATCTTTTTATAGTTGTTATTATCCCCTTGTAGTGGTTGTTTAACCCTTCAAGTGGTTATTTAACCCTGACAGGGTTTTCCCTACGAAGTCGAACTCCGACTAATTTGCTGTATTCTATTCCTTCACAAATTTACTTATAAAACTCTCTTTCTCATTTTTTACTTTACTAATATAAATTCCTTTGCTTAAC
>CAIZXK010000489.1 GCA_903936865.1 uncultured Bacteroidales bacterium
ATTACTCTTGGCAGTGCATTAAATGGTATTGTGTATTTTGATTCTACTTATATTAAGAAAGGAATCATTTTTACTCTTTTGGATGGGAAACAAAATTTTTCGATAAATTTAAATGAAATTATAAACAATTCACTTGAACAATCCTTTTTTGTAAGTAGCATTGAAAATAATCTAATATTATTCAAAGAGATTAAGCCTATTCGTAGAGATATTTATGACAAAACATTAAATAACATTATTAACTGGTTGAAAAATGAAAATTTTCCTAAAAAATAATAACCTATAGTAGTTTAAAATAAAAAGAGAAGTTAGAGTATGACTCCCACTGCTCTTTCTACGAAAAACCACAATAAAACCAATGCAGATTAGCCAAAGGCTGTTAAGTATTAAAAAACATTTTATACATTTGTAAAAAAATAAAAACCTTGCAACAAACTGCTAACATATCATCCACTTTTTCAGAATACTGCATAGAGTATTATGGTTTCGGTTTCAACGGGCAGGAGAAAGATCAGGAGATTTATAATAATCAAAGTACTACTACCGCAACCTTCTGGGAATATGATGGCAGGATTGGAAGAAGGTGGAATAGAGATCCAAAACTAATTATTGGTGTAAGTGATTATGCAACATTAGGTAATAATCCAATTTTCAATACTGATATTTTAGGGGATTGGATTCAACCGTCTGATGAAAATTCTAAAACTTCTTTAGAAAATCACTGGACTACAATTTTTAAAATAGATGACGAAACAAGTCTTATGGCAGAAGTCTTAAAAGGTGCATATTCAGGGAATTCATATTATAAAATACCTGATAAAGAATGGGAAAAAAGCTTTAAAAAGGCTATGAAAGGTCTATCTAAAGAACAAAAAGCTTTAGCAAAAGGATATAAGAAGGCTATTGAAAGTTTAAAAAAAATTGAATATAGTTTAGTAGATGAAAAAGATCTTGATGAAGTTACTAAAGACAGATTAAGTGAAGCTGGAGGTGGTTTGACAGAAGTTATTTTAGAAGATCATGGACAATTTAGTACTAAAAAAATCAATGGTGTAAAAGTTGTAGTTTGCCCATCTTTAATTAAAAGCAGTGATGGAGAAGCTGTTTCAGATGGAAACAAAAATACTAAAGAAATCCCTAGTAGTGATGAAGTAATTGCACATGAAGCATTGGGTGAAGGATATAGTATTATTTCACATAAACCAGAGTCTCCTGAAACAGCTATTCAAGTTTCAAATTCGGTGAGAGAGATAGAAGGGAAAAAAACATTTAGAACTGGAAAGGACCATAAAGGTTCTGATAAAATGACACCAAAACAAACTAGAAAAACACCAACATTTTAAAATATATCAATGTCATGATTTCAAAAAAACATGTTTTATTGTTAATGTTTATCAATATTTTTTTTGTAGTTTTTAGTCAAAGTAATTACAAAGCAAATACATTAAACTTTCATCCATTTGTTTCTGCAACTTATGATAGTGATACATTAGAAATTGAATTTTTATTAGAGGTAGTTAATATGGATTCAATTCCTTACATTTACTATTATTTTTATCCTTCAGAAAAAATTTCAGAAAATTTTATTTTCAAAGATTATTCTTTTTGGTATTTTCTAAGCAATAATAATAAAATTTCTCTATCTTATTTAGAACTAAAAGGTGGTAAAATAGATAGCTATGTATTGAATCCCAAAAAAGAGATGTTAATAAAGTTGAAATTTAGAATTTACTTTCAATGTAAAATATATCAGAGCAAAAGAATAGATATTCTTAATTCATTTTACAATATAAACAATATTCCGATAGAAAAAGTTGAAAATTTATTTTATGCCCATAAAAATTTCTTAAAAAGTATAGACTATGAATTTTCTGTTTTAATAAAAAGGAAAAGGAACAATAAAATTAGTATAATATATTATGATACTCCCCAAAAACAGGACATATAGTTAAGATAATTGTATTACCTTTATTTAAAAATTTTATGTCAAAAAACAGAAGAAAATTTACAAAAGAATTTAAAGCAAAAGTTGTTTTAGAATC
>CAIZXK010000490.1 GCA_903936865.1 uncultured Bacteroidales bacterium
ATCTGTTCATTAACTTGTTAGTTATTGAATTTCTGAATAGTACGGTACATAACAGATTTTTTGCGAAGAAAATGTTGAAAGCAAAAAATGTATTTTCCATGTAAATATATCAAAAAATTGCACTATTCAATAAAAAATAATTAATTTTGCAGCATCATGCAAATAGAAGTTTTAAAATCAAAAATACATAGAGCTATTATTACAGTAGCCGATATCAATTATATAGGTAGCATAACCATTGATGAAGACTTGATGGATGCTGTGAATTTAATTGAAAATGAACGTGTTCATATTTATAATATTAATAATGGCGAACGCTTCGATACCTATGTAATAAAAGGAGAAAGAGGCTCAGGAGTTATTGGAATTAATGGTGCTGCTGCCCGTAAAGTTGCTGTAGGCGATCTAGCAATTATTGTTTCTTATGCCCGTATGGATTTTGAAGAGGCTAAAGTGTTTTCTCCCAGTATTATATTCCCTCAAAACAATAAAGTATAAGCAATTTATATGCTTTTCTGATTCAACAAACTCATTAGATGAAAAAAAAAATACTATTAATACTAAAATTCGCTTTCTTTCTTGGCTTGGGTTTCTTTTTCATTTGGTGGTTTCAGCGTAAACTTACAATATCGGAAAAACTCGAAATTTCAAATTCATTTCAATCAGCAAATTATCTTTGGGTTTTTATTGCCTTTATTCCTGGTATTTTGAGCCATTTAAGTCGTGCTGTAAGATGGAGAATGCTTTTGAAACCTATGGGTTATCATCCTCAGCTCAAAACAACTTTTGCAGCCGTTATGATTGGATATTTTGCTAATCTTGCATTCCCTCGTTTAGGAGAAGTAATGCGCTGCGGCATATTAAACAAATATGAGAAAATACCGGTAAGTAAGTCTTTTGGTACAGTAATTACCGAAAGAACAATAGACATGATTATTTTCTTTTTATTGTTTGTATTTGCATTTATCATTGAGTTTCACAACCTGAAAGATTATATTTATGATAATGTAATGATAAAATTTGCTGACAAATTCACCAATATTAATATTACAGGATTTTTGTTTTTAGCTTTTGTAGCTTTTTTTGTTGTGTTAATTGTTCTGTTTTTTGTTTTTAAAAAGAAAATAGTCAAATCAAATATTTATACGAAGATTTTAGTTTTTCTGATGGGATTTGTTGAAGGAATAAAATCATTGTCAAAGATAGAAAAACCTTATTGGTTTGTATTTCATTCACTTTTCATCTGGCTCAATTATTTCCTGATGACCTGGTTGGTTTTTTTCTGTTTTGATCAAACTGCAACTTTAAGTTTAAGTGTTGCATTATCAGCGTTAGTTTTAGGCTCTTTTGCAATGATGCTTGTGCCCGGTGGTATTGGAATTTATCCCGTTATAATTTCACAAACCCTTATGATATTTTCAATTGTTAAAACTACAGGTTATGCATTGGGTTGGATAGCATGGTCGTCACAAACATTTTTAATTATCTTATTTGGAATTATTTCCCTTGCCATATTACCATTAATAAAAAAGAAGCATAATGCAAAAATTTGAAATTATACAAAGAAAAATATTACAAGGTTTACAATTGCAGCAAATGCTTGCATATTGGCATTTAAAGGATTTTAAAATAGTGTTTACCAATGGTTGTTTTGATATTTTGCATGCCGGACATGTTGAGTATCTTGCAAAAGGAGCATCAGAAGGCGATATTTTAATAATAGGTTTAAATTCCGATGATTCAGTTAAAAGATTAAAAGGAAGTAATCGCCCTATTAATAGTCAGGAAGCCAGAGCTATGGTATTGGCTTCTTTAAGTTTTGTGGATGCTATTGTAATTTTTGATGAAGATACTCCCTATGAACTTATTAAAAAAGTACAGCCTGATATTCTTATTAAAGGGAGTGATTATAAACCAGAGGATATTGTTGGTTATGACATTTTAAAGGCAAAAGGAGGTGAAGTAAAAACCATTGAATTAGTTCCAGGCTTCTCTACAACCTCAATTGAAAATAAAATCATTCAGAATTTTATAGGAAATAAATAGATTTTTTCAGTTTTTCTTTGCTGTTACTTTATTTCTTCATATTTTTGAAGAATAATACCTAATTATATTATTTTTAGGTTTTTTTATTAACTTAATTTAAATAAACAAATGAAAAAAATTATTATTTATGTTTTAGCTGCCTTTACATTATATGGCAATGCTTATTCTCAAAAAAAGTCTAAATCTGTTGATATTATTTCCGGAGAGGAAATAAAAGAATCAAGAAGCAGTAATCTGGAAAGTATCATTGGTTATGATGAAACCGGTATTTACGTTTTAAAAACCGAGGGTGGAGGTATGTTTTCTTCTGAAGCCAGTTTTATTGAACATTTTGACAATAATATGAATCAAACAAAATCAGAAGAAGTTATAATTACTGATAAAAGAGGAGATGAAAGATTTTTTGAATCATTTGTATATATGAGTAATACAATATATTTGTTTTCATCTACAGAAGATAAAAAGAGTGATTTTGTTGAGCTTTATGCACAAACTGTAAATAAAAAGACTTTAAGACCAAATAACGATGCAAGAAAAATTGCTAAAATTGATTATAGTCAGAAGGGAAATAATTCTTTTGGCGATTTTGCATTTGAAATTTCTAAAGATGAATCAAAAATATTGATTCACTATTTGTTACCTGCAAAGAAAAAGGAAAAAGAAAAAATCGCCTTAATTGTAATGGATAAAGATCTTAATCTGGTTTGGGAAAAGAAATGTACATTGCCATATTCCGAAGATTTATTTGAAGACGAAAGATACAAAATTGATAACGAGGGTAATGCTTATATTTTAGGATTGGTTTATAAGGAAAAAGCTGTTTCTAAACGTAAAGGGAAACCAAATTTTAAATATCAGCTTATTTCTTATAAATCAAATGGAACTGTTTA
Source organism: uncultured Bacteroidales bacterium (assembly GCA_903936865.1). Taxonomy (GTDB): domain Bacteria; phylum Bacteroidota; class Bacteroidia; order Bacteroidales; family JACABE01; genus JACABE01. Next base: position 2,937 of record CAIZXK010000490.1, read on the forward strand.
TAATGAATATCCAATTGAATTGCCAGGGAAATTTATTACAGATATGCAAATTGCCATTAACGATAAAAACGATATTATCTGTGCTGGGTTTTACTCAAATGTTGGAACTTTTAGTGTTAATGGAAGTTATTATATGTATATAGATGGTCAGAATGGGGATATTTCCCGTAAGAATTTCAAGGAATTTGATATTGATTTTATCACACAAAATATGACTGAGAGGGAAGCTGAAAGAACTAAGAAAAAGGAAAAAAAAGGTAAAGATGTTGAGTTATATGAGTATGATCTGGATGATTTGGTAATTCGTGATGATGGAGGAGTTATTTTAATTGGCGAACAGTTTTTTATTAACGTTTTTACAACAACATATACAAATTCCAACGGATCTACTAGCACAACAACAACATATCACTATTATTACAATGATATTGTAGTGATAAACATTAATCCCGATGGTAAAATAGATTGGGCAAAGAAAATCCCTAAATATCAGGAATCTATTAATGACGGAGGAACTTATTCTTCTTATGCATTGGGTTTTCTCGATGATAAACTGTTTTTTCTTTTCAACGATAATCCCAAAAATTTAACTAATACCGGCGATGGCAAATTAAAAAATTATAATCCTAACAGAGAATCAATTGTTGCCTTGGTAGTGATGGAAAATGATGGAAATTTTAAAAAAGAAGCTTTGTATAAGATGAAAAGATCTGATATTTTGATCAGACCTAAATTAAGTCAGCAAGTAACAGATTCTGAAATGATACTTTTTGGTAAAAAAGGTAAGATGCAACAATTTACGAAACTAATATACAAATAAATCATTAAAAATATAAAGCCTGATTTATTAAACAATCAGGCTTTATTATTTTTGAAGAAAAAATTTCAATATGTCGAAAACAAAGACCTCCTTTTTTTGCCGCAACTGTGGGACACAATCACTCAAATGGATAGGAAAATGTCCATCGTGTGGCGAATGGAATACTTACGATGAAGAAATAGTTGAACGGGACAAAGATCAGAAATGGAATCGTCAAACTGAAAAGTTTCACAGCAAACCAAAGTTAATCAGCGAAATAGATTATAATCAGGAATTCCGTATTGATACGCAAAATAATGAATTAAACCGTGTATTGGGAGGAGGATTAGTACCCGGTTCGTTAATTTTGGTTGGAGGAGAGCCTGGAATTGGCAAATCTACTTTGATGTTGCAAGTGGCATTAGATATTAAAAGCTGTAAAGTTCTATATGTTAGTGGAGAAGAAAGCGAACAGCAGATCAAAATGCGTGCCGAAAGAATAAGCTCAGGTAATAATCAATGTTATGTACTTACAGAAACATCAACACAACAGATTTTTCAACAAATTGCAGAAATTTCACCTGATTTATTAATTATAGATTCTATACAAACTTTACAGACTAATTTAATAGATTCATCCGCTGGCAGTATATCCCAAATTAAGGAATGTGCTGCTGAAATGCAACGTTATGCTAAACTTACCGGAACACCTGTTTTTTTGATAGGCCATATTACAAAAGATGGAAATCTGGCTGGTCCTAAATTGTTGGAACACATGGTAGATACTGTATTACAATTTGAAGGAGATAGAAATTATGGTTACAGAATATTACGTTCTGTTAAAAATAGATTTGGTTCAACATCAGAATTAGGAATATATGAGATGCAGGGTAGTGGATTGCGTGAAGTTTCAAACCCATCTGAAATTCTTTTGTCACAAAGAGATGAAAACTTAAGCGGAACTGCAATTTCAGCAACAATAGAAGGTATGCGTCCAATGTTAATTGAAACGCAAGCATTGGTTAGCTCTGCGGCTTATGGTACGCCTCAACGCTCAGCTACAGGATTCGAAACAAAAAGGCTAGGGATGTTGTTGGCGGTTCTGGAAAAAAGAAACGGTTTCAGATTGGGTGTAAAGGATGTTTTTCTGAATATTGCAGGAGGAATTAGGGTTGATGATCCAGCTATCGATTTAGCGGTTATCTGTGCTATTTTATCATCCAATGAAGATATTGCCATAAATCCGAATGATTGTTTTGCTGCAGAAGTCGGACTATCTGGTGAAATTAGACCAGTAAACCGGATTGAACAAAGAATAGCAGAAGCAGATAAATTAGGTTTTGAAAGAATTTTTATTTCGAAATATAATACGAAAGGCTTGGAAAAGATGAAGTTCAATATTGAAATAATTGCAGTTTCTAATGTTGAACAAGTATTTAGTAAATTATTTGGATAGCACTAAGCAAATAGAAATCAGCAGATTATTCTTTTTTAACAAAAAACGATTAACAATTGTTTGTTGATAACAATATAATTTGTAATTTTGCCCCCTTGAAAAAAAATTATAAGCTTTGGAAAGTTTAAAGCAATACATATTACATATCAGTGGTTTAGGTTTAGGAGAGCATAAATATCATTACAAAATTGAAAGTGATTTTTTTGCAGCTTTTGAAAACAACGAATTTGAGCAAGCCTCAATAGGTGTTGAACTTACACTTGAAAAACAAGAAAGAATGCTGATACTTAATTTTGATATTAAAGGTAATATCAATGTTATGTGTGATAGATGTCTTGAAAATTTTGATTATCCTTTAGATGGAAAAGAAAGATTAATCGTAAAACTTGGACAAGCTTGGGAAGAAGAAAATGAAGAAGTATTGGTAATTTCGGAATATGAACATCAATTAGATATTTCGGGTTATATATATGACTTTATTATCTTGATGTTACCCATAAGAAAAATACATCCGGAAGACGAAAATGGGAAAAGCGATTGCAATCCCGAAATGTTAAAAAAAATAGAAGACCATACAGAACATAAACCCGATTCACGTTGGGATAGTTTGAAAGGGTTAATTACTGATAATTAAAACAATAACAATAAATAAAATAAAGCTATATGCCACATCCTAAACATAGATTCTCAAAACAGAGAACAGCAAAAAGAAGAACACATGACAATGCTGAAGCTCCTACAACAATTGTATGTTCAAATTGCGGATCACCTGCGTTATATCATAGGGTTTGCCCTGAATGCGGTTACTATAAAGGTAAACTTGCTATTGAAAAGCAAGCTAACGCATAATATCATAACAACTAACTGTTTCTTTAACTAAAATAAAAGTTAATGAAAATCGGATTAGACGTAATGGGTGGAGATTATGCTCCCGATGCTACTATTGCTGGTGCAATCTTAGCCCAAAAAGAATTTGACAAATCTGACAGGATTGTTTTAATTGGGGATGAAAAGATAATAATCTCCAAATTAAAGGAATTTAATGCAGATGTTCAAGATTTTGAAATAGTTCATGCTCCTGATAATATCGGAATGGGTGAAAAACCTATTAAAGCATTTACTCAAAAACCAAATTCAAGCATAAGTGTTGGTTTTAAACTATTAAAAGCAAAGAAAATAGATGCTTTTTCCAGTGCAGGTAACACGGGTGCTGTGTTGGTTGGTGCAATGTATAGTGTAAATACAATTCCTGGTGTAATACGTCCAAGTATTGCAGGTTTAATTCCAAAAGAAAATGGAGGATTAAGTCTTTTGCTTGATATTGGCGCTAATCCTGATAGCAAACCGGATGTTTTATATCAATTTGCTATTTTAGGTTCTATTTATGCTAAACATGTAATGGGTATTAAAAATCCAAGGGTTGGATTGCTCAATATTGGAGAAGAGGAGGAAAAGGGAAATCTTCAGTGTCAGGCTACTTTTCAAATGATGAAAGATACAAAAGATTTCAATTTTGTTGGAAATGTTGAAAGCAGAGAACTATTCAAAAACGATGTTGATATTTTTGTTTGTGATGGTTTTGTAGGAAATATCATTTTAAAACAAATAGAAGCAATGTATAGCCTTTTGGTAAAAAGAAATTTAACAGACGATTATTTTAAAAGGTTTAATTACGAAAATTATGGTGGAAGCCCTATTCTCGGAATTAATTCATCTGTTTTGATTGGACATGGAATATCCAATAACATTGCAATAAAAAACATGTTGCTGCTTTCAAAAGAAATTACAGTTACAAAGCTTTCTCAAAAGATAAAAGCAGCAATGACAAAATATGCTCAACCCGTTTAATATAATTAAAAAATCAATTTAATGACAAAATTTAGAGCAGCCATAACTGGCGTAGGAGCATACCTGCCTGATTATATTCTTGATAATGAAGAATTAAGCAAAATGGTTGATACAACAGATGAGTGGATCATGACTCGTATTGGCATCAAGGAAAGAAGAATATTAAAAGGTGAAGGTAAAGGTTCAAGTGATTTAGGTGCTGGATCTGTTAATGATTTACTGAAAAAAACCAATACTTCTCCCGACGAAATAGATTTATTAATTTGTGCAACTGTTACTCCTGACATGCAGTTCCCTGCAACTGCCAATATTATATGTGATAAAGTTGGTATTAAAAAAGCTTTTGCTTACGATTTAAATGCAGGTTGTTCAGGTTTTTTATTTGCATTAGCTACAGCATCAAAGTTTGTTGAAAGTGGTCAATACAAGAAAGTAATCGTAGTTGGTGCTGAAAAAATGTCATCAATTGTTGATTATACAGACAGAGCCACTTGCCCAATATTTGGAGATGGTTCTGGTGCAATAATGTTGGAACCTGTTGAAGAAGAGGTAGGAATAATGGATATGATACTTCGTTCGGACGGTGCAGGGAGAGTCCATTTACACCAGAAAGCCGGTGGATCATGTAAACCATCATCTCACGCAACAGTTGATGCTCGTGAACATTTTATATATCAGGAAGGACAACCTGTTTTCAAAGCAGCTGTTTCTAATATGGCCGATACCGCTGTTGAATTAATGGAAAAAAACAATCTTACTTCTGATGATATCGCATATTTAGTTCCACATCAAGCTAATATGCGTATTATTGAGGCGACAGGAAAACGTATGGAGTTACCTTCCGAAAAAGTTATGGTTAATATCCAGAAATATGGAAATACCACTGCAGCCACATTACCTTTGTTGCTTTGGGAATATGAAACAAAATTGAAAAAAGGAGATAACCTTATCTTAGCAACTTTTGGTGCTGGTTTCACTTGGGGTGCCATTTGGTTGAAATGGGCTTACAATTCAAAATAAAATTTCAAGTTAATTGAAAATATAATTTTCATTTTTGAAAAAATAAAAAGGGCTCGCTTTAAAAAGTTAGCTTTTTTTTTGTCATTTTGTAAATGCTTTTATTTGTTGTAATTTTTTTATTTACTTAATAAATCAAGCAACCAATAATCATTTCAGCTGTTTATTATCTTATATTAAAAGACATTTTTGAAATGAAATTTATTCGAAGTTTAATAACCGATTTAAAAAGTAAAGATCATAAGCCTCAATTAGGAGGCTTGGATATTTTTAAATATATTGGACCTGGATTGCTTGTTACAGTTGGATTTATAGATCCAGGTAACTGGGCATCAAACATTGCAGCAGGTTCCAGTTATGGGTATGTGCTTCTTTGGATGGTCACACTTTCAACAATTATGTTGATAATATTACAACATAATGTTGCTCATTTGGGTATTGCTACAGGGCTTTGTTTATCTGAAGCAGCTACACTTCATACTCCTAAATGGATATCAAAACCTGTATTATCAACAGCAATGCTGGCTTCTGTTTCAACTTCACTGGCAGAAATTCTTGGTGGTGCAATTGCTCTTAATATGTTGTTTGAGATTCCAATACAATTGGGTGCAATTCTGGTATTCGTATTTGTACTTATTATGTTGTGGAGCAATACTTACCGTAAAATCGAAAAATGGATTATTGCTTTTGTTTCAATTATTGGAATTTCTTTTATTTACGAACTAACTTTGGTAGATATAAATTGGACTGATGCGGCAATTGGATGGGTAAAGCCAAGTATTCCAGATGGTAGCATGATAATTGTAATGAGTGTTTTGGGAGCTGTGGTAATGCCTCATAATCTATTTTTGCATTCGGAAGTTATTCAAAGTCGTAAATGGAATCTGGAAGATGATAAAATAATAAAAAAACAGCTTGATTATGAGCTTTTTGATACATTATTGTCGATGATTGTAGGTTGGGCAATTAATAGTGCTATGATTTTGCTTGCAGCTGCAACATTTTTCAAAAGCGGGATTTTAGTTGATGAATTAGAGCAGGCAAAGAGTATTCTCACTCCTTTACTTGGTAATAATGCTTCAAATATATTTGCAATTGCTTTATTATTTGCAGGAATTGCTTCAACAATTACTTCGGGAATGGCTGGAGGATCCATATTTGCAGGGATTTTTAAAGAACCTTATGACATCAAAGATAATCATTCAAAAATTGGTGTAGGAATTTCTCTGGTTATTGCTCTATTAATTATCTTTCTGATATCAAATCCATTTAAAGGATTAATTATATCTCAGATGATATTAAGTATCCAATTGCCTTTTACTATATTTTTACAAGTCTATTTGACATCGTCAACCAAAGTAATGGGTAAATATGTAAATGATAAATCCACTACTGTTATTTTGTTATTGGTTGGTATTATTGTTACCTATCTAAATATAAGATTATTGATAAGTTTTTTGTAAGATTATATTTTTGAAAAAAGTATTTCTTTATATTTTCGATAATCTGAACATATAAGGATTATATAGAATATAGTTATATTTCTTAAATATTAGCCGTAACTTATTTAGCATAATTTTATTTATGTTGTTGATATTTAAAAACTTTTGATTATTTATAAAAAAAATTACTTCAACTTATATTTTTTTATTGTTTTTCTTATATCAATCAATTTTAAATATTAATTTACTCATTTTTCGTATTTTTGCTCATCTTAATCAATAATATTTTAATATGCGAAAAATAATTAACTTATTCATTTTATTTTTTCTTTTCAGCTTTCAGGTTTTTTCAAAGAATAGTTCATATTCAACCTTAATAAGCGATTCTATTGATGTTTTGCATTATAATATCAATCTGGATATTGCCTATAAATATTCCAATCAGCTAAGTGGATTTACAGATGTAAAAATTAAATCAAAACTTAATAATGTTAACAATATTACACTCGAATTATTGATGTTGAGTGTTGATTCTGTTTTGGTTAATGGAGTTAATAATGCATTCACTTATCTTTCCAATAAAATACGTATTCCATTACTAACTGCAATTAATACAGGCGATTCTGTCAATGTTCGTGTGTATTATCATGGTACACCACATATTGAAACTTATGGCTGGGGCGGATTTCATATCAGTTCTGGATTATCATATAATCTGGGCATTTCCTTTGGTGATAATCCACATTATTACGGCAAATGCTTTTTCCCTTGTGTAGATGATTTTATCGACCGAGCATTTTATGATTATCAGATAACTGTTGATTCCTCCAAAACAGTGGTTTGCG
>CAIZXK010000491.1 GCA_903936865.1 uncultured Bacteroidales bacterium
ACAAAAGGTTTATCTGTAGTTGCAATTATTTTATCTTCAGAATCCCGATAAATAAATACTTTTACTAAATCTCCAATTTGAGCATTTTCAGGTATATATCTAGTTGGAAGTAAAATACTTGGACTTTCATCTCCTGTTAAAAGATAAGCACCTTGTTGTATTATTTTTTCAATTTCCAATTCCGTATATTTTCCAATTTCAACCATAAGTATTTATTTTTTTGCAAAGTTAAGACTTTATAATGCTTTTAAATGATTTTGTGAAAAGAATTTTTGATTTTTCTCAATGGTTTTGTATTTTTGCTAAATACTGATTATACAATTCTTTTAATGCGATTTCTATCTATTTCTTTAACACCTACTGAAAAAAAAACGCTGAATTTACATGTATGGTATTCTGTAATTGAAGGATTTATTGCTGGTATTCTAGCTTTAAATGAATTTGTTTTTATAAAGAGTTTAAAGGGAAATAATTATCAATTGGGTTTATTATTTCAATTTAGTGTAATACTATATGTGTTCCTTATTTTCTTAAATGAAATTCTTAAACGTATAAATGATAAGAAGAAATTATTACGATATACAGCTATAATAACCAGATTACCATTAGTTTTGCTTTTTTTCTTTCCACATTCGGCTCAACATATTGCAAATCAGCCATTCTATCATTTTATTTTTTTAGGAATCTTTTTTGTTTATTATATGGCAATGCCTATTATTTATCCCAATATTAATTTGTTTTTAAAAAATTCATACCGAAATGAACACTTTGGAAGATTATATGGTTTTGCTACATCAATAAATAAATTCGTAATGCTGATTGTTACATTTCTATATGGATTTTTATTAGATATTGATAACTATGCATTTACTTATATATTTCCTTTAGTTGCAATTGGTGGAATCATTTCTGTATATTTATTATCATTGATTGATTATGATGTTTACAATGATGTAATTGAGGCTAAAGAAGCCTTTATGACTTCAGTAAAAAAATCATTATATAATATGATAGGAATTTTAAAACGAAACAAGACATATTTGCATTTCGAAATTGGTTTTATGTTTTATGGCTTTGCTTTTATGATTTCAATAACTGTTATCACTATTTATTTCGACAAAGCACTGAATCTTAATTATTCAAGTGTTGCATTTTATAAAAATATTTACAATATTATATCAATAGCATTGTTACCTTATTTTGGTAAACTAATTGACAAGATTGATCCTCGAAAATTTGCTGTAATTACCTTTGTATCAATTCTCCTATTTATATTATCATTATCACTAACTGATTTTTTTCCACAACATTTTTATATATTTAAAATAAAAATATATTATACAATGATTCCTTATTTGATTTTTCATAGTATATTTGCTGCAACAATGGCTTTATTATGGAGTATTGGTTCTGCATATTTTTGCGAAAAACAACAGGCAGGTGATTATCAATCAGTACATTTATCACTAACTGGTTTACGGGCTGTATTTGCTCCAACATCAGGGGTTATAATTTATGAATTATTTGGTTTTTTTGTAACATTTATGCTGGCAATTGCTGCATTATTAATTGCAATAATTTTAATGTTTTGGTCTTATCGTAACGATAAGGTTATCAAATACTAAGAAAATACTATGGAAAATGAAATATATCATAACACATTAATTTATAATAGTCAATTGGTTGACAAAAGTAGTGTTGAAACTTTTGATTATTCTGAAAACTTGACAGTTTACGAAGTAATTCGTCTTATTGAAGGAGTTCCTTTGTTTTTTGAAGATCATTTGAAGCGACTTCATTATTCTGCAAATTTGTCAGGCTATACTATTAATCTTACTGATTATGAAATATATCATTCCATAAAACAATTATCAATTGAAAATCAAGTATTAAATGGTAATATTAAATTGCTATTTCAATTTCAAAATAATCAGTTAGCATCATTTTTTTGTTTTTTTATTAAACATAATTATCCCAATGAATTACAATATAAAAATGGAGTAAATGTTAAGTTATTTTCATTTGAGCGACTAAATCCGAATGCAAAGATTGTTAGTATTGATTCTCGACAAAAATCAGATAGCTTTATTGAAGATTCATTAATATATGAAGCACTTTTGGTGAATAAAAATGGTTGGATTACAGAAGGAAGCAGGTCAAATGTTTTTTTTCTAAAAAATAATTTATTGTTTACTTCACCTAAATCTTTGATATTGCCTGGAATTACAAGAAAATTTGTGTTAAAGTTAGCTAATTTAGCATCTCTTGATATTGTAGAAGAGTGTGTAAATCAAAAAGATATTCATTTTTATGATGCAGCATTTTTATCTGGTACTTCTCCAAAAATTCTACCAATTGCTTCAATTGAAAATGTAAGTTATAATGTTGATCTTCCTGTGATAAGAAAAATAATGCAAGACTATGACGTGGAAATTGAGAAATATATCCAAAATAATATATTTTAATTTCATTAGAATAATTTAAGCATACAGGGTCCGTAAGTTTTTCTGTGATAATGTGTTATTCCATTTTGTAGAATTGCTTTTTTATGAAAAATTGTTGGATAACCTTTATTCTTTTTCCATCCATACTTAGGAAATTCATTGTCAATTTCATTCATATATTCATCTCTGTATGTTTTTGCTAAGATTGATGCAGCTGCTATTGACATATAAATTCCATCTCCTTTTATAATACATTTATGAGGTATATTGACCCTGTTTTTAAAACGATTTCCATCAATTAAGAGTAATTCTGCTTTAGTCTTAAGCTTACAAACAGCATTTTGCATAGCTTCAAAAGATGCATTTAAAATATTTATTTCATCAATTACATTATTTGTAAGGTTTTCAACTGCAAAATCAATAGCATCTTTCTCAATTTCAATTCTTAATAGATTTCTCTGCTTTTCAGTTAATTTTTTTGAGTCATTTAACTTATGATTAGAATAGTCTTTAGGTAAGATTACAGCAGCAGCAAAAACAGGTCCGGCTA
>CAIZXK010000492.1 GCA_903936865.1 uncultured Bacteroidales bacterium
CTGGATGTAACCACCCGATTTGAAATCAAGTGTTTCTCCTTCAGGCAATTTTACAACAAACTCCTTGATAAAAGTTGCCACATTACGGTTTGAAATTACTTCGCATTCCCATTTCTTTATTCCAAAAATTTCTTCAGGAACGTGAATTTCCATATTTTCCCTAACTTTTACCTGACAACCCAAACGCCAGTTATCATGTTGTTCTTTACGGGTAAAATAACCGGTTTCGGTAGGTAATATAGTTCCACCACCTTTTGTAACCTGACATTTGCACATGGCACAGGTTCCGCCACCGCCACAAGCTGAAGGCAGGAATATTTTCTCATTTGCCAATGTTTGCAAAAGAGTAGAACCAGCCTGAACTTCAATTTCTTTTTCTTCGTTAATCGTAATTTTTACAGGTCCCGATTGTACCAGTTTTGCTTTGGCATAAAGCAATATACCAACAAGCATAATTGTTATCAAAAGGAATATAATGACACTAAGCGCAATAATAAATCCTAATCCCATGATTCTTTATTTTATTTGTTAAACCAATTAAATTTTAATACCCATAAATCCCATAAAGGCAATAGCCATAAGACCTGTAAGTATAAATGTGATTCCCAATCCCCTGAGCGGAGCTGGAATATGTGAATATTTGATTTTTTCCCTTATAGCAGCCAATGTAACAATAGCAAGCCACCAGCCAACACCTGAACCAACCGCATATACAGTAGCTTCGCCAATAGATTGATATTCTCTTTCCTGCATAAATAAAGCAGCTCCTAAAATAGCACAATTTACAGCAATTAAAGGAAGAAAAATTCCCAATGCATTGTATAATGGTGGCGAAAATTTTTCTACCAACATTTCTACCAACTGAACAATTGCAGCAATTACTGCTATAAAAACTATAAAGCTTAAGAACCCTAAATCCACATCTTTATATCCTTCGCCTAACCATGACAATGCGCCAGCTTTTAAAAGATAAGTTTCTACAAGCCAGTTTATCGGTACGGTTATAAGTAAAACAAATACTACTGCTACACCAAGTCCCATTGATGTTTTTACGGTTTTAGAAACCGCAAGGTAAGAACACATTCCCAAAAAATAGGCAAATACCATATTGTCAATGAAAACAGATCTTACAAATAAATTAAATAAATTCTCCATAATGTCGGAATGTATATTATTAAAGTTTATTTTTCAATTAAATCACGATTTTTACTTCTTTGAATCCAAATGATTGTACCAACAGTAATTAAAGCCATGGGAGGTAAAATCATCATGCCATTGTTGACATAACCAGCCTGATAAAATGAATCAGGAATAACCTGATATCCTAGTATTTTCCCATAACCCAGCAATTCTCTGAAGAATGAAACTACAACCAATATTAATCCATAACCCAAGCCATTTCCAATTCCATCGAGGAATGATTGCCAGGGCTTATTAGCCATAGCGAAAGCCTCCAATCTTCCCATCAAAATACAATTGGTAATAATTAAGCCTACAAATACTGATAATTTTTTACTTACATCGTAAACAAATGCTTTTAGTAATTGATCTACAATAATTACCAATGCTGCAATTACAACCAGCTGTACTATAATACGTATACTTGGTGGAATCCCGTTTCGCATTATCGAAATAATAAGATTCGAAAATGCAGTAACTATCATTACTGATAATGCCATAACGATGGCGGGTTTCATTTGAACCGTAACAGCAAGTGCAGAACATATTCCTAAAACCTGAACTGTTATTGGATTATTATCATTAAAAGGTCCTTTAAGTAACTTTATGTTTTGAGCCGAAAATAAAGGTTCTCTTTTTTTTATTTGATTAGTATCACTCATATTTTCAATTATTTTTTATTTTTATTTAAAAACCCCTGATAGTCTGTAAGACAATCAAATAACATTTTTTCCAAACCCTTACTTGTAATAGTACCACCGGAAATAGCATCTACACCGTGCATATCTCCCTCTTTTGCACCACCTTTTACCGTTTGGATAGAAGTAAATTTGCCACTTTCATCAAAAATAACTTTGTTCTGAAACTGAGACTGAAATGCTTTTCCGTCAATTTCAGCTCCTAAACCAGGTGTTTCTCCTTTGTGGTCAAACATAGAACCAATTATAGTATTCATATCTGTTTTAAAAGCCATATAACCCCAAATAGGACCCCAAAGTCCTTTGCCTCTGAGTGCTAAAACAAATGCAGTATCTCCGTTATCAAGTTTTGCTATATAAACAGGCAACTGACGCTCATCTGCTTTCTTTTTCAGTTCATAATAAAGGTCAATATCGAAAGCTTTTACATTTTCAATTTTTTCGCCTTTGCTACTAACAACATAAGTTTCTGTTATATACTTTTTATAAAGTTCTTCAGCGTTTTTAACAGTGCTTTCAATATTAACAGAAGTTAATATATTCTGCATTTTTTCCACTCTTTTGTTATTTTCCTGAAAAGGTTTTAGCTGAATGGCCGCTATTGCAAGAGCTATAGCTACAACTATTACCATCACAGAAGAATAAATGAATATATATCTATTACTGAACATTATTATATATTTTTAATTTGTAAAATCAATTAACTGCTTTTTTTACTCTTTTCAGGCGTCTGTTGATATTGGCTTCAATAATGTAATAGTCAATCAACGGAGCAAATGTGTTCATTAGTAATATAGCCAACATCATACCTTCTGGATATGCAGGATTGAAAACCCTGATCATGATAGCAAAAATACCAAGAATAAAACCATAGATATATTTTCCCTTATTGGTTTGTGATGCAGAAACAGGATCCGTAGCCATAAATACAGCTCCGAATAAGAAACCTCCCATAACAATATGTGTTAAAGGATCTACTTTCATGTATTCGTTTGCAGCAAAAAGATTAAATATCAATGTCATAAAAACAGCACCCAGTAAAGTGGAAATCATTATTCTCCAACTACCGATACCTGTAAAAATAAGAATACCGGCACCAATTAAAATGGCTAGTTTGGATGTTTCACCAATTGAACCGGGCATAAATCCTAAAAACATATCTATAAAAGATGTATTGTCTACAACATTCTGACCCCAGTTTCCCAATGGAGTTGCACCACTAAATCCATCAATTACACCTTTACCTTCAGTTAATCCTGCAATCCAGATTTTATCTCCGGTTATCTGAGCAGGATAAGCAAAGAAAATAAAAGCTCTGGCAATAAGTGCTGGATTAAAGACATTCATTCCAGTACCACCAAAAACTTCTTTTCCAAAAATAACAGCAAATGCAGTTGCAACAGCTAACATCCATAAAGGAATATCAATAGGCACAATCATTGGAATTAGCATACCCGAAACCAAAAAGCCCTCATTTACTTCATGCCCGCGATATTGGGCAAAAATAAACTCAATTCCCAATCCTGTAATATAAGATACAGCTATTAAAGGGATTACCTTTATAGCACCAAAAAGGAAATTGTCGAAGATTCCATTCGACTCTCCAATGGAAAGAGAATGTTGGTAACCTACATTCCACATACCAAAAAGCAATGCAGGCATCAGTGCTATTAAAACCACGCTCATGGTTCGTTTCATATCAATGCTGTCGCGGATATGACTACCTTTAAATGTTACCTTCTTAGGAACATATAGAAATGTTTCAATTGCATCAAATGTTGATTGCAGTTTTTCGTATTTGCCTCCTTTTTCAAAATTTGGCTTAATTTTATCAATATAATTTCTTAATGCTTTCATTTATAATATTGTATGTAAATCAACATCTTATTAGTTCATTTCTTTGCGTATTAAATCCAATCCATTGCGGATTATCGATTGGATTTCACTTTTGGAAGTATCAACAAATTCAACTAATGCAAAATCTTCTTCATCCACTTCATAGATTCCCAGTTTTTCCATCATGTCAATATCTTCAGCCAGAATAGCTTTGATTAGTTGCATTGGCAAAATATCCATTGGAAGCACCTTTTCATATTCACCAGTAATCACATAGGCTCTTTCTCCACCATGATAATTAGTATCAATGGTATATTTTTTACCCGGAGTTAACCATGAAAAATAACTTCTGGAAAAACTGAATTTATCTAAACCCGGTAATGCCCATCCAAAAAATTCATGAAAATCTCCTTCAGGTATAACTGTAATCTGATGATCGTAAAATCCTAAATATCCATTAGTTGCTATTTTTGAACCGGTTAACGGATTTCCGCTGATATAGCGTAAATGACCTTCTTTAACATTATTTTTTACCAAATTGGAAATATTGCAATTTCCTATAACTTTCGCATATTTAGGATGTAAAACTTCAGAACCACAAATAGCAATCACTTTAGTTGCATCATATTTTCCTTCGCTGAATAATTTTCCTATGGTTACTACATCTTCAGGATTTATATACCAAACAATATCTCCTTTATTAATTGGACTTAAATGATGTATCTGAATACCAACATTTCCTGCAGGATGAGGTCCTGTGAAATAGTTGATTTCAACATTTTTGGAATAGGAAAATACCTTGGACGTATTCATTTCGGGATGTAAATTTAAATAGACCTTCCCCGAAGTTAACTTTGCAATTGCATCTATACCGGTTTGGAATAACTCTCCTTTTCCATGCATTATAAAGTCGTAATCGGGAGCCAATGGTGCTGTATCGAAAGCAGAAATGAAGATTGCTTTTGGATTATCAGAAGGATTTGCTATTATAGAATAAGGACGCTGACGTATTAATGCCCATATACCACTTTTTAATAATTTTTCGGAGATTTGCTCTTTACTTAATTGAGAAGGAAGTGCTTTACCAAAATCAATAAATTGCTGATTAGCTGAAGCAGAGATGCGAATTTCTTCAATCACTCGTTTTTCGCCTCTCACTATGGTTTTTATAATCCCACTAACAGGTGAAGTAATTACAATTCTTTCATCGGCTTTATTGTAAAAAACCGGACTTCCAACCTGAACTTCATCACCTTCCTTTATAAGTAGTTTGGGTGTAAACCCATTAAAATCAGATGGTTTTAGAGCATATTCCATTGTGTTGTCAAAAGTTGAAATGGTTCTTTCAGCTTCTCCAACCAATTTAATATCCAACCCCTTTTTAAGTTTGATTTGTTTTGACATATCTTAATAATCAATAATTGCTAAATTCAATAGTATTTTGAAACCAGAAATTTGAGCACAAATGTATTAATAAAAAATAAAAAATGGAAATAATTTTTAATTGTGATTGAAATAACAAGCTTAAAAGAAAAATGTTTTAATAAAATTATTTTTTGTAAAATAAATACAAAAGATTAAAAAAACCACAAACTATTTATTTATCTAAATGATTGTAAATCATGCAGTTTTTTGTAAAGTCCGTCTTTACTGATTAAAGTTTGGTGATTTCCTCTTTCTTCAATAATTCCATTATTCAGCACAATTATTTCATCCATATTATAAATTGTAGATAATCTGTGAGCTATAGCAATTGTGGTTCTTCCTTTCATTACTTTATCAATGGCATCCTGCACCAATCGTTCTGATTCTGTGTCTAAAGCAGAAGTTGCTTCATCCAAAATCAATATAGGCGGGTTTTTTAAAACAGCTCTGGCAATATTCAATCGTTGACGCTGACCTCCGGAAAGTAAGCTTCCACTATCTCCTATTATTGAGTTGTATCCATTTTCCATTTGTATGATAAAATCGTGAGCATTAGCAATTTTAGCTGCATCGATTACACTTTCCATTGAAACATTTTCATTTCCAAAGGCTATATTGTTAAATATTGTGTCATTAAATAAAATTGTTTCCTGTGATACAATTCCTGTTAAAGCTCTTAAAGAATCAATACCTATCTGATTTATTGGGATATTATCAATTAGAATGTTTCCTTCAGTAGCATCATAAAATCTTGGAATTAAATCGACTAATGTTGATTTTCCTGCTCCCGAAGGGCCAACAATTGCAATTGATTTTCCTTTGGCAATATCAAGATTAATATTTTTTAAAACATATTTACTTGTTTCGTAACTAAAACTAAGGTTTCTGAATGAAATTCCTTCGTTAAAGGATTTTATATGAATTGCTTCAGGACTTTCTTCAATAACTTCCTTTGCTTCAAAAATATACTTGATTCTTTCAATAGAAGCTTTGCCTTTTTGTATTTGATAAAATGCTGTTGTTAACGTCTTTGAAGGATTTATAATATTTATAAATAATGCTAAATATAAAAAGAAGGAAGCACCATCTAAAGTAGATTCATTACTTATTATTAGACTTCCTCCATATAGAAAAGTTGAAATAAATATAATAGTACCTAATACTTCACTCATCGGCGATGCCAGATCTGTTCGACGATAAATGATATTTTTTATTTTCGTAAAGATTTCATTGTTTTTTTTAAATTTTTCATTTGAAAAATCAATTGCATTATACGCTTTTATAATCCTTAATCCAGAAATAGTTTCTTCTATAATCGATAATAATGCACCTTGTTTGCTTTGTAACTTATTGGCTGTTTTTTTTAATATTTTTGATATTCTGCTTATTATAAAAGCTCCTATTGGTAACAAAATCATTACAAATACAGTAAGTTTGTAATTGATTAAAAATAATGCAGTAAGATAAAAAATAATGGTAACTGCCTGAATAAAAATTGCCTGAAAAGGTTTCAGAATAGATTCGTCCAGTTCCTGAGCATCATTGGTAGCTCTGGAAATAATATCACCTTTTTTGTGAAAACGATAAAAACTAATTGGTAAAATCAATAGCTTATGATATATATCATTGCGGATATTATATAAAATTCCATTTCTTACCGGTGCCAATATATAAAAGGATAAATAGGAAAGTAAATTCTTAAAAAAATAAAGCAACATAGCACTTAATGAAATGTATAACAGTGCTTTGCTTTTTCCTTGTAAGCGGATAATTTCAGAAAACAAAAAATGCAGATTATTTTCCAATGCATCTTTACTTAGAGTAAAAGGAACAGCTTTGTCAACTATTTTAGTATTATCAAAAATAAGTTGTAAAAAGGGATAAACCGTCGAAAATGTTAAAACTGAAAATACTACAGCTAATAAACTGAAGATTATACTAATGATAATTGGAATTGTATAGTTGGCTAAATATTTATTAACAAAATCTAGTTTAAACATAACTATTATTTTTTAAAAACGCCAACATAATTTTGTGGTGTAATTTTCTTGAGTTCTTCTTTAATTTTATTTTCAATAGCTAACGTGTCAATAAAATCTGAAATAGTTGATTGTGTTACCTTTTCATTAATCCTTGTCAGAGATTTTAATGCTTCATAAGGATTTGGATACGATTCTCTTCTTAGGATGGTTTGCAGTGCTTCGGCTACAACAGCCCAATTATTTTCCAGATCTCTTTTTATTGCTTCTTCATTTATTATCAATTTGTTTAGTCCTTTTTTCAATGAATTTAAAGCAATTAAAGTATGAGCCATCGGAACGCCAATATTCCTGCTAACAGTAGAATCTGTTAAGTCTCGTTGCAAACGTGAAATAGGTAATTTTGCTGATAAATGTTCAAATATGGCATTTGCATAACCTAAATTTCCTTCAGCATTTTCAAAATCAATCGGGTTAACTTTATGTGGCATAGCCGAAGAGCCAACTTCACCTTCTTTAAGTTTTTGTTTAAAATAATCCATTGATACATAAGTCCATATATCTCTGCATAAATCTATCAATATTGTATTGATTCTTTTCAGATTGTCAAACAAAGCGGCTAAATTGTCGTAATGCTCAATTTGTGTAGTCGTTTGCGAGCGGTGTAAGCAAAGGATATCATTTACGAAATGATTGCCAAAACTAACCCAATCTATTTCAGGATAAGCTACATGATGAGCATTGAAATTACCGGTTGCGCCTCCAAATTTTGCAGAATAAGGTATGGAATTCAATAAATTAACTTGAAATTGCAACCTTTCAACAAAAACAAATATTTCTTTGCCCAATATAGTTGGCGATGCAGGCTGACCATGTGTTTTTGCAAGCATTGGAATTGACATCCAATTTTCAGATAATTGATTTAATATGCTTATAACTTCATTTATAAATGGATAAAGAACTTTTTCGTTAGCTTCTTTTATTGATAAGGGTTGAGCTGTATTATTAACATCCTGTGATGTTAAACCAAAATGAATGAATTCTTTATAACTTTCAATTTTAAGCTGATCAAATTTTTGTTTGATAAAATATTCTACAGCTTTAACATCGTGATTCGTAGTTTTTTCTATTTCTTTCACTATCAATGCATCTTCTTCCGAAAAGTTTGCATAAATGGAACGCAAATCCTTGTAAAGATTTTTATTAAAATTATGTAGCTGTGGCAAAGGCAATTCGCATAATGCAATAAAATATTCTATTTCAACTAGTACCCTGTATTTTATCAGAGATTTTTCAGAATAGAAAGCTGAAAGTTCCTGTGTTTGTTTATGATACCTTCCATCAATAGGAGAAATTGCATGTAATGAAAATAATTTGCTCATTGAAAAACTTTATTAAAATGAAATATTTTACAAAAATAGTGAATTTCAGTATAATTGAGTTTATAAAGTTATAAAAAGTCCGAAGACCAAAGACCGAAGACCGAAGAAAGTAAAGATTATCAATGCTTTCTTATTAACGGAGTGGAATTTTATTGTATTTTTGTATCAAGTTTTCTGTATCAATATTGCAAAAAAATATATTGAATTTAATTTTTTTGAATATTTAATCCAATAGTATGAAAGAAACAATCTGCATAATATTAATAATTCTCTCAACATCATGTAGCAATAAAGTTACAAAAAATGATATTGTAAAAACTTTTGAAAATAAAAAAGACTCTGTATTGTTTAACTTGGCAAAAGAATGTGAATTTGAATACAAATTATTTGATAATGATACAATTCATATACAAAAATCATTTCCATTATATAAAAAAGTATATTCTAAGTGTCTGGATTTAACTTTTGAATTCAGACAAAGTTATGATTGTCATGATATACTCGAGTTTATAATATGTTACAATGATAGTGCGATTTATGGTATTCCGCTAAGAGATAATTTTTATTATTGACAATACAGAAGCGATACATCAAAATATTACAGAAAATTATCATTTGAAAAAGAATTGAACAATGCAATTTTATTCTTCTCAAAAAATAACACATTGGAAGGGAAACAGATTAGTCCATTGTATTCTGAATGTTTTGTTCGTGCTATCATGGAAAATCTAAGCAAATTTAATTGCAGAGAAATTATTCCTGCATTGGATGATTTTGCACATATTAAAAAAAGAATTCAAAATGACATTAAAAAAAGATATTCAGTTGATTTAGAATGCAAGAAGAATGCATTATCAAATATTAAGAAATTAGAGAACTATGAAATAGAATCAAGATGTGGTTTAAAACGACTAATAATGTATGATTTCATGTATAACGATTGCATTTATTGTTTTATTTTTGAGGATTTTGCCAAATCAGGGAAATATGTTACAGTAAATGTTGTTAATAAAGAATGTTATTTTGAATTAATATTTTAATTATTTGTTTTACAACTTTTTGCCTTTTTCATTTATGTTTGTATTTTTGCAAAAGAAAATCACTTAAATGAACGAACTGATAGTTTCAACTGCTTATTTACCTCCAATTGCTTTTTTTGTTTCAATAGTAGAAACAAAAAGAATAACTGTTGAACAACATGAAAATTATCTAAAACAAACCTACAGAAACCGTTGCCATATTTTATCTGCAAATGGAATTCTGCCTTTAAGCATTCCGGTTATTAAAACGGATGGAAATCATACTAAGCTTATAAATATTCAAATTTCAAATATAAATAACTGGCAACTAAATCATTGGAGAGCCATTGAATCAGCTTATAATAAATCACCTTTTTTTCTGTATTACCGTGATGAACTGGAAACGTTCTATCTGAGGAAATTCAATAACTTATTGGAATTCAACAGCGAATTGCTGAGTTTTCTGTTAAGGAAAATAGGCTTAAAAATAGAAATCATTTTTTCTGATGATTTTTTATCCATCCAAAATGAAGAAAATGATTTAAGATTTAAATTTTCACCAAAGAAAGAAGAGGTTATACAATTCCCTCATTATTATCAGGTTTTTGAAGAAAAATTCGGTTTTATTCCAAATTTGAGTATTATTGATTTATTGTTTAATGAAGGACCGGAAACTCTAAATTACCTGGAATCAGTAAAATAAAATTAACTTTAGAAATTCATCAATTCCTTATAAAGTAGTTGGGTAGGTAAACCCATTACATTAAAATAAGAACCTTCAATGCGTTCAATGCCAATATATCCAATCCATTCCTGAATGCCATAAGCTCCTGCCTTATCGTAAGGTTTGAATTTTTTGATATAATAGTTAATTTCTTCATCGGTTAATGTTCTGAAAAACACATTGCTTTCAGCATAGAATGATTTTTGTTTAAACCTGCTTTTCAAACAAACACCGGTAATAACCTGATGCATTTTGCCTGAAATCATTTTTAAAATTTTATATGCATCAGCTTCATCAATTGGTTTTCCAAGAACATGATTGTCAATAGCTACAATAGTATCCGCCGAAATTATCAGTTCATTATTTTCCAATTGAGATGAAAGCGATTTAGCCTTTAATTCGGCAAGATAAACTGGTATTTCTCTAATTGATAAATTATTAGGATAGATTTCTTCTATATCGGAAACAATTACCCTAAACTTAAACCCCATATCTTTTAATAAATGCTGTCTGCGAGGCGATTGTGAAGCCAGAATAATACTATATTTTTCTAAATTTATCATACATTTAAGTTAAAGTAAACGCCTAACATCGTGAGAATTCCGAGGACCATAACCACTTTGGCAACATTGCTTACATAATGAAAATCTGTTTTTTCTTTTGCAGTCCATATTTTGTAAGAAAGATATGCAAATGGGATTTGAACTGCAATCATTAATAAAGCTGCCAAATAGCTAAAACCCACATTTTTTAATTTTATCTGGAGGAAAATAACTAAAATAATCCCGAAAACAGAAAGCAAAGCAGCTATTTTTTTAGCATTTTCAATACCAACAACAACTGTTAAAGTGGTGCAACCCCATTTTGAATCTCCTTCCATATCTTCCATATCTTTTACAAACTCCCTTATAAGTGTAATTATAAAAGCAAACAGGGCATAAGCCAAAACGAAATAGGTTATAATCCAGTATGCGTGCCTGCCATCAGTAAATGCGATTCCGTTTTTTCTTATTATCAAAAATTCAAAAACCCAAACTACAATTACTAAAAAACCTGTCATTAATGATATAACCAGATTTCCCCATAGAAATAACCTTTTATATTTTAATGAATAAAAATAGAAAACAGCAATAGGAACCATAAATATTAATCCCAGATTAAAGGAACCTGTTTTTATACCAATGTAAATACCTGTTAATAAAGCAATACCGTTCATAATATAATAGTATATATAAGCTTTCTTTTCTGAAATGGTATTGCCAATTATTAATTTATCCGGCTTATTGATGCGGTCAATATTAATATCAAAAATATCGTTTATGATATAGCCAGCACCTGAAACCAACACAAGGGTAAAAACAAAAATTGCAAAGTCAAGATGACTCATCTGCAACGAAATATGTTGTATTTTGTAAAAGGGTTCAATCAGAAAGTGTCTGACTAAATATTGAGTAAGAACAATTATTATAAGGTTTTGCCAACGGATTAGTTTTAAAAAAGTCATATTTCTGTTTTTTTGACAAAATTACAAATTTATCAATCATTTAAGATTATTAAATAACTAATATCTTGAATGATATAATGTTTTAAATATAAATAAAATGATACTCATTTAAATCACTAAATTGTTTTAAAAAAATGATTAATAAGCTCTTTCGTTTTTACCTTCAATATAATTTATGAAAGACTTATTAACAACTTTATTACCACCCGGTGTTGGATATTTTCCGGTAAAATACCAGTCGCCTTTGTCTTCGGGGCAAGCATCATGCAAATCTTCAATTGTTTGATAAACAATCTGAACTTTTGCCTGAGCCTCTTCCGGAGTAATAAGTTCACTTATTTTTTGAGAAATCTGCTCAATGGTAAAAGGTTTGTATATTTCTCTTACATAATTCACTATCTCTTCTTTGGGAAAGTTTTCCTGAGTTTTTGATTTTTTATAAACTTCATTGATAATATGTGTTTGTTTGGTGTCTTTCAAAAGTTCAATTACAGCTTTAAAGGCAATAAAATCACCAAGCTTTGCCATATCAATACCATAACAATCAGGATATCTGATTTGTGGAGCTGAAGAAACAATAATGATTTTTTTTGGACCCAATCTGTCAAGCATTCTGATAATGCTTTGTTTCAGTGTAGTGCCCCTTACTATCGAATCATCCATTACAACCAGATTATCAATTCCTCTGCGAACTGTTCCGTAAGTAACATCATATACATGGGCTACCAAATCATCCCTTTGCTTATCCTGTGTAATAAAAGTTCTTAGTTTCACATCTTTAACAGCAATGGTTTCAATACGGGGACGAATACTCAATATTTGATCTAATTTCTCAGGAGTAACATTTGCACCTAATTCCAATATTTTCTCTTTGTGAATTCCTCTGCAAAAATCATTTAATCCTTCTACCAATCCTCTGAAAGCCACAGATGCTGTGTTGGGAATATATGAGAAAACCGTATTTCCCAAATCGTAATCAATAGTTTTTAAAATAGAATTTGTCAGTAATCTTCCTAATTGTTTTCTTTCCTGATAAATTTTTGCATCAGTACCTCTCGAAAAATAAATTCTTTCGAAAGAACATGATTTACGTTCTGTTGAAGGTTGTTTAAAAAGCACTTCTTCTACTTTACCATCCTTTTTGACAACTAAGGCGTGTCCTGGTGTAATTGGTTTTATAGATTCAAATGGAACATTAAAAGCTGTTTGGATAACAGGACGTTCAGAAGTAACAACAACTACTTCATCATCCTGATAATAGAAAGCCGGACGAATACCACAAGGATCACGCATAATAAAAGCATCTCCATGTCCGAGTAACCCTGCAATTACATATCCACCATCCCAGTATTTAGAAGCACGGTGAAGTATTTTTTGGATGTTAAGGTTTTTCGCAATTAAATCTGAAATTTCACGATTTGATTTTCCTTCTGCTTTATATTTTCGGAATAATTCTTCGTTTTCATCATCCAGAAATTTACCTATTTTTTCTAAAATGGTAACCGTATCATTTGTTTGAAGTGGATGTTGTCCTAATCTGACTAATTTATTGAAGAGTTCATCTACATTCGTTAGGTTGAAATTTCCGGCAATTACAAGATTTCTCGACATCCAGTTATTCTCACGAACAAATGGGTGAATATTTTCAATGCTATTTTTTCCAAAAGTTCCATAACGTAAGTGACCTAGAAATAGTTCACCTGAAAAATCGGCATTTTCCTTCATCCAATTTACATCATTTAGTAAATCTGGATTTTTCTCTTCAATTTTTTTTATTTTACTGTAAATCTGTCCAAAAAGATCTTTAATGGGACTTTCGTTATTTGAACGGGCAATATGGATATATTCATTTCCTGGTTTAATTCCAAACTTTATATTAGCAAGACCAGCCCCATCCTGACCGCGGTTATGTTGCTTTTCCATCAGCAAATAAAGCTTGTTTAAGCCATAAAGGGATGTTCCATATTTTGAATGGTAATATTCTGCAGGTTTTAATAAACGGATAAATGCTATGCCGCACTCATGTTTGATTTGTTCACTCATTTTACTTAAAAGTTAGGATGTTTAAACACTTTTAAGCGTGCAAAGATAATCAAATAAAAGGTTTCTTTTAAATTTTAGTAAAACTTATTAAAAAAAAGTGAGCTATCATAAAAAGTTTTACTATTTTTGCAATCCCAAATACAAAACCTCTCTCCGTAGCTCAGCTGGTAGAGCAATTGACTCTTAATCAATGGGTCGTGGGTTCGATTCCCGCCGGGGAGACTTTTTTTATTCGGGATGTAGCGCAGTTGGTAGCGTACCACGTTCGGGACGTGGGGGTCGGAAGTTCGAATCTTCTCATCCCGACGAGTGAGACTAATGTAATTCATTGGTCTTTTTTTTTGCCACTTTAGCTCAGTCGGTAGAGCAACGCACTCGTAATGCGTAGGTCGTGGGTTCGATTCCCATGAGTGGCTCTAAAATTTATAATCTGCTAATTTTAAAATACTTCTACCTAAAAAAGCAGAAAAATCTGAATTTACTTTAGTGTCTTTAGTGAATATTATTACAAAAGTATCCGAAATCAAAATCAAAAAAAATCCGTTGATCTTTTTGAAAATCAACGGATTCTTTTATAAAAAATGACATTATGCACTCATGGTTTCAACATCGGATTTTACTTTCTTGATAAGTCCTTGTAAAACAGTTCCAGGTCCAACTTCAACAAAAGTTGTACCACCATCAGCTATCATATTTTCAGCTATTTGTGTCCAACGAACGGGTGAAGTTAACTGAGCTATCAGGTTTTCTTTAATCTGAATAGGATCAGTTATAGGTTTTGCATTAACATTTTGATAAACAGGGCAAATCGGAGTGTTAAAAGTGGTTGAATTAATAGCTTCAGCTAATTCCACTCTAGCAGGTTCCATTAAAGGTGAATGGAAAGCTCCTCCTACTTTTAATGGTAAAGCACGTTTAGCTCCAGCTGCTTTTAATTTTTCACAAGCAATTTCTATACCTTTCATTGAACCTGAAATAACCAGTTGACCAGGACTGTTGTAGTTTGCAGGTACAACTATTTCTTCTATACCAGCACAGATTTCTTCAGTAGTTTTATCGTCCAATCCAAGAATGGCAGCCATTGTTGAAGGTTCCTTTTCACAGGCTTTTTGCATGGCATTGGCACGTTTGGCAACTAAACGCAAACCGTCTTCAAAAGTTAGCGTTTTATTTGCAACTAAAGCCGAAAATTCACCTAATGAATGTCCGGCAACCATGTCAGGTTTGAAATCGGAACCCAATGTATGAGCTAAAATAACTGAATGCAGGAATATTGCAGGTTGAGTTACTTTAGTTTGAACCAAATCTTCTGCAGTTCCGGCAAACATTAAATCTGTAATTCTAAAGCCTAAAATTTCATTGGCTTTTTCAAACATTTCCCTGGCTTCGGTATTAGTGTCATATAATTCTTTACCCATACCTACAAATTGTGCTCCCTGACCGGGAAAAACGTATGCTTTCTTCATAATTTTCCTTTTTTAAAATTAAAAACTCCCGGGTTTTCCTGAGAGTTTTTTGTTGTTAAATATTTATTTGATAAGATATTATTTTCTGTTTCCAAAAAAGCGAAGTAAAAACAAAAATAAATTAATAAAGTCGAGATATAGGGTTAATGCACCCATTATCATCAATTTCTTGTAATTTTCATCGCCATACATACTCCCGGAACCAATTCTTTTAAGTTTCTGAACGTCATAAGCTGTGAGTCCTGTAAATATTAATACACCTAAAAAGCTGATAATATAATCCATAGTTCCACTTTTCATAAAATAATTTACAACACTTGCGATTATAATTCCAATTAAACCCATAATCATGAGAGAACCAAACTTAGTTAAATCAGTTTTGGTGGTATAACCGGCAACTGCCATTATTCCAAACATTCCTGCTGCAATGGCAAAAGTTAAATAAATTGATCCCAATGTATAAATTAAAAAAATAAAACTTAAGCTCATTCCCATTAATACTGAGAAAATTGCAAAAAATAATGTGATTAAAGTTGCAGAAAATTTATTAAATCCCATACTCATTAATAATACAAATCCTAATGGTGCAAATGTTACGATAATTCCCAAAGTTGACATACCGGTTTCATTTCTTAGTAGATTGATTAATGAAGGATTGGATGCAAATAAAAAAGCTGTAATTCCTGTTACAGACAATGCCATAAACATCCACATGAAAACACCTGAAATAAATGTTTTAGAAGCTATTCCACTTTCTTCTGAATAACTGGATGTTTGAAAATTATTGTTTTGTTGGTTAAACATATTTGTTTTTTTAAAATGTTAATTCTAATTACTTTATAACTAAATTGAACTAAAAAAGTTCAATATTTATGCAAAGATATAAATATATTTAATTTCGATTTATTATGTGTTGATTAAAGATTGTTAAAATAGTATATTTTCATTACTATCAGGTTTTATAATTTTTCTTTTTTATAAGTAATTTAAAAAAACAAGGCTTTTAATTACAATAAATTAGTAAACTTTTTTTAAACAGTTTTGTTTCTTAATTTACGTTAAACAATTTTTAAGTATTATGATTAAAAAATTGCTTGTTGCCAATCGCGGCGAAATCGCGGTGAGAGTAATGCGTTCATGCAAAGAGCTGGGAATAAAAACAGTAGCTGTATTTTCTGATGCCGACCGCAAAGCAAAACATGTAAGATATGCTGATGAAGCCTATTATATTGGAGCTTCACCTTCTTCGGAGAGCTATTTAAGGATGGATAAAATAATGGAAGTTGCAAAAAAATCTGGTGCAGATGCCATACATCCGGGATATGGTTTTTTATCTGAAAATGGAGATTTTGCTGAACTTTGTGAACAAGAAGGAATAATATTTATTGGTCCTTCTCCTTATGCCATTCATACAATGGGGGATAAAATTACTGCTCGGCAAACTATGATGGAAGCTGGAGTTCCAGTAGTTCCGGGTACAAAGGAAAAAATCTCTTCAGAAAAAAGAGCACTGGAAATTATCAGAGAAATTGGTTTCCCTGTAATGATAAAAGCGTCAGCTGGTGGTGGAGGCAAAGGAATGCGAATGGTAAAAGAAGAGAGTGAATTAATTAATGCAATCAGAGGAGCCCGTTCCGAAGCAAAATCAGCTTTTGGTGATGATGCTGTTTATATTGAAAAATATATTTCATCACCTCATC
>CAIZXK010000493.1 GCA_903936865.1 uncultured Bacteroidales bacterium
TAGTGTTAAAAATGCAACCTTTGTAAAAGAATAGAGTCTAATAAATAGAAAAAAAACACAATCAAAAACAAAGAATATGAAAAAGATTTACATTTTAATGATTGCGATATTTATAAGTGGTATTGCAAAAGCTCAAATTCCAATATTAACCCAATACAATACGGTTCCTGTTGCAGGTGATACATTAATATTATCTTCTAATAATAACGACACTATTATGCCAGGCTTATCAGGTGCAAATATATTATGGGATTTTTCAAATTTCAATTATACAATTTCATTTTTTCAAAACTTGTCTTCTGGAAGTATAATTTATGATATGACTCCTAGTTCATTTTATTATTATTTATACCCAAATGCAACATTATTATCAAATTGGCCTGTTTTATTTTCATATAATTTTTCAAATGATTATTATCAGTCAAATAATTTGGCATACTATTTCTTAGGAAGAGTTGTGCATGTTGATGTCGGAAATGCTAATTTTGATAGAAAACTTCTTAATCCAGAATTAATAATGAAATTCCCTTTCACATATTTATCTTCTGCTAAAGATACAATTATAAGTAAAGGGGGTTATACTATTAATTCATCTCAAATATTTCATAATGTAGAAGATTCAATAAACAGAACAATTCAAGCTGATGGATGGGGTAATATTAATATATTTGGAAACTTACATACCAATATTTTAAGAATAAAAAAACTTAATTCGGTATTAAGAATAGAGTATAATTCTGCAAATAATATTCCTGGTTTTAATGATACAATAAAAACTATAAAAAAATTAGTAAATTGCTATTACGAATGGTATGATGGAATTAATAGGCAGTATTTAATGAAAATTGCAGGAACACAAGATTCTTTACAGATTTTTCATCCAGAAAGCTTCTATATTACAAATGCAGGCATTCCATCTTTAAGTTTTTCAACGTATAATAGCATTTCCGAAAACAAAAATTTAAAAATAACTCTCTCCCCAAACCCCGCCACCAATTCTCTAACCCTAAACCTCAACCAGCAAAAAAACCTGCAAAACACAACAGTAAGAATTTACGATATACAAGGCCAACAACTGCTACAACAAAACATATTGCAGCCACAAACCGAACTTGATATTTCCGGTTTTGCCAAAGGTATTTATATTATAAAACTTATAAATGAGAAAGAAACATTACAAATCAAATTTATAAAGGAATAAAAAGATAGTCGGAGCACGTTTCCAAGCCGCACTCAGGCTAAAATAATTATTACTAAAATGCAAAAACTGTATCTATATTAAAACAAACAACATAAAAACAAGCCAATATGAAAAAGATTTACATTTTAATAGTTGCTATTTGCATGATGAATATTGCAAATGCACAATGGCAGCAATGCAATGGCCCATTCGGAGGATATATTAATAAAATGGCAATAGATAGTTTAAATATTTATGCCGCTTCTTATAGGGTAGGTTTGTTTCTGTCTACAAACAATGGAGCAACATGGACTGGGATTAATAATGGTTTAGCAACTACTGAGCTAAGTTGTTTAGAGAAAAGCGGAAACAATCTTTTTGTAGGAACTCATAACAATGGAATATTTCTTTCTACCAATAATGGGATAAATTGGACTGCAATTAATACTGGTTTGTCAAATCAATATATTAAATGCATAACTATAAGTGGAAATAATATATATGCCGGAACAGATGGGGGTGGAGTTTTTCTATCAACCAATAATGGGGCGAGTTGGACTGCAATTAATAATGGTCTATATCAATACTTAAATGTTAATGTAATAACTATTGATAGTAATAATGTTTTTATAGGAACCGATCAGGATGGTATTTACGTTTCTAATAATAATGGAACAACTTGGAATCAAATAAACTCAGGTTTAGTAAATCCTTATATTAATGACATTGCAATAAATGGTAATAATATTTTTATTGCTACAGAATGGGGTAAGATGTACAAATCGGAAAATTATGGAACAAGTTGGAATATTGTAAATAATAGTTTGATTGATTCAAATATAACATCAATAGCAGTAAATAATAATATTATCTATGCAAGTACTGAAAAAGGTCATTTATTAGCTTCAAATGACAATGGTGTAAATTGGAATGACGTAACAAATGATTTGAATACTTCTTATATATATTCAATTTATTTTAGAGGTAACAATATTTATGTAGGTACTTTTGATGGTGTTTTTATTTCAACAAATAATTGCACCAATTGGAATACGATAAATAACGGATTGAAAATTCCAGATATTAATAGTATTGCAATAAATGATAATAATATTTTTATAGGAACACAAAATGGAGTATATTATTCAAATGATGATTGTGTCAATTGGAAATCAATTAATAATAATATAGAGGATAGATATATTACTTCAGTTACAGTTAAAGATAGTAATGTGGTTGCTGGAAGCATTCTTGGTGATATTTATTTTTCCAATAATAACGGTTTAAACTGGTTAAAAGTTAATAACGGGTTGACATATCATCAAATAAATGCATGTATTATTACTGATAGTATAATATTTCTTGGTACTAATAGTGGATTGTACTATTCGACTAATAATTGTGGTAATTGGAATGCTATAAATAATGGATTGGCAAATTATTATTTTACTTCATTAGCAATAAAAGGAGATACTATTTTTGCTGGAACTGATAGTTATGGGGTTTTTCTCTCAATTGATTATGGAGCCAATTGGAGCTCTATAAATGTGGGTTTAACAGAATTAAATATTACATCAATTGTTTTAAATGGAAATGCAATTTATGCTGGAACTTTACACGAGGGAATATTTAAATCATCTAATAATGGATTAAACTGGACTATTGCAAGTACAAGTTTAATTGACAAATCTATTACTTCTTTATTAACAAATGGTTCTGATATATTTGCAGGAGATTTTAATTACGGCATTTTCCTATCAAATGATAATGGTGTAAATTGGTTTTCGATTAATAATGGATTATCTAATTTAACAATTACAAGTTTAGCATTAAATAATAATAGTTTATATGCAACAACTTACTATAATAGTTCTATTGCAAATTTCGATATTGGATTCTGGAAACGCCCGCTTTCTGAATTAACAGGAATCCAAGAAACTCCAAACTTTAACAACCTAAATATTTCCCCAAACCCCGCCACCAACTCACTAACCCTAAACCTTGCAGAACTAAAAAACCTGCAAAACACTACAGTAAGTATTTACGATATACAAGGCAAACTGCTTTTGCAGCAAAACAGATTGCAGCCACAAACCGAGCTTGATATTTCCGGTTTTGCCAAAGGCATCTATATTATAAAGGTAACTAATGAGAAAGAAACATTGCAAAGCAAATTTATAAAGGAATAAAATCAAGAGTCGGGGCGCGGCTTGGAGTCGCACTCCGGCTTTGTATTAATACGGCAGATTCAATATAGAGGGATTCTGACAAATTTATATTTAGAACAGGA
>CAIZXK010000494.1 GCA_903936865.1 uncultured Bacteroidales bacterium
CTAAAACCGGTGAAAAGCTAACCATCAATACCATCGACAATACCCAGACAATTATTCCATTGGGCATTAATGGCATGGCAGGAAGCAAGGCAAAAATCACTGCATTTGCACTGGAAACAAGCAATCAGGTTTACCTGGAAGACCGCCACAAAGGCAAGCTAATCAGCCTGTCTGAAAACACTGAATACAGCTTTGATTTTCCAACGAATGAACTGCAAGGCAGATTCTTTATCCGCTTCGGAGATGTAAATACTCCGATAACAAGTTCTGATGTAAAAGTATTTAAAAACAGCAACGAACTGAATGTTATTGCCCAGACCGGTGAAAATATAGAACAGCTTGAGGTTTATTCGTTAACAGGAGCTTGCCTTTTCAAAGCAAACAGCAACAGCAATATGTTTACAACAAGTCTGGATTTAGCTACAGGTGTTTACATGATAAGGGTAAAAACCAACATCACAACACAAAACGTGAAACTTAACTGGAAGTAATTAATAATTAACTATTAATAATTATAAAAAAGCCTGTGTCAATCTGATGCAGGCTTTTTTATATCATCAGAAAATTTTCCTTTTTTTTTGAATGTTACGAAAACGTATAATAGAATTACATTATCGTAATGTTTTTTGTCTTTTTTTCTGTTTAATAGTTTATTTATCCTTGTAAAGAATATAAAGACAACTTATTACATTATCGTAATGTTTTTTAAATCTTGTTTTTTTTAAAATCTTAAAAATTAAGCAATTAATTAAGTGGCATAAATATTGTACTATTTAAAATCTTATATTTTACAAAGCTGAATATAAAAGAATTACCCACCTTAAGCAGACGGGGAATCTTGATGGATTTTATATTTAACTTTTCGTCACAAGCGACGTGGAATTTAACCCATAGTGATTAAATTTATAGTGGTCTGATAAATTAAATATATCTTCAGAATAAATCAATATAAATGTGTTACTTATGTACAATAAATAGTATAAAACTTGAAATGTAATGAAGAAAAAACTATTATTTTTAAATAAAATATGACTACTTACATAATTAAACCAGTTGGGTTATTTTTTTTAATTTGCATTGCAATATCAGTTTTTCAATGTTCTTCTCCCAAACCAAAAAAAAATGATGGTACTTTTAATACTTTGGTTAAAAAAGTTAATCTTAAATTAAAAACCAATGTTGACAGTGCTTTACTATTATCAAAGAATCTTTACGAATATTCTATAGAAGAAAAGAATAATTCTCAACTGTTTCAGGCATCATATCTTAGAGGTAGAGCTTTTGAATTAGCCACAAAAAATGATTCAGCTTTGGATTATTATAAAAAAATGCAAAACTATGCTTATTTACTTAACGATACAGTAAAAATTCTTCGATCCTATAATGCTTTAGGAACTATATTTAATGAATTGAATGTTAATGATTCAGTTGAATATTATTATCGTACAGGTATAGAATTTGCCACTTTAATTAAAGATACGTTGCAACAAGCTAATTTTAATACGAATATAGGGCTTTATTATGAGCAATGCAATAAGAGTGATAGTGCTATGTTTTGTTATACCAAAGCTGCTTTATTTTATGAAAAAATAAATGATTCTGTTAATATGGCATTGGTATATAGAAATCTGGGAAATATTTTCATCAAACAAAATTTACCGGAAAAAGCTATACATTTCATTTTGCATGCAATTAATATAAACAAACAATCAGGTAATTATGTAGAAGAAGGACTTGATTATTCTAATTTAGCCATTACTTATAAAAAAATAAACAAAGATTCAGCCAGTTATTACTTTCAAAAGTCAATAAAATTGCTGTCGGGCTATGGTAGTATATTAAATATAATGATGACAAAATTTAATTATGCTAATTACCTGAAAAGTATAGGAAAAATAAATGATGCAGAAAAGCTTTACAAAGAGGTTTTGCAATTATCTGTTGAAAATAATAATGTAAAGGGCCAGCTTTATAGTTATAATTTATTGGCAAAAATAGCTGTACTGAGGAAAAACTCAAAGCAAGCCAATGATTATTTCAATTTATCACTAAAATTAGCTCAAAAAAATAGACTTAAAACAGATGTTTTGAGATTGTATCTTGATATTTTTGAGGGAAATATGGAACTTCGTAATATTGAACTTGCTTCAAACTATTTTAAATTATGGAGCAGTTTGAACGATAGTCTTCAAACTTCAACTCAAAAGGAAGTTATTATAAAATATAATACAATATACGAAACCGAAAAGAAAGAACTTTTAATTAAGCTTTTGGAAAACGAAAGAGAAAGTAGTCGAATAAGGTCGAAATACCTGTTTTTTGTTTTTATAATCTCAATGTTAGGAACACTTTCAATATTATATGCTTTTTGGATTCGTTCCAAACATGCTAAGCAAAAACTCTTAATATCTGAACAAAAGCAAAAAGCTCAGGAACTGGTATTACATAATAAAGATCTTATATTATTAAGTAATGAACAAAAAGCCATATTAGATAAACAGGAAATAGTTGCCAATCAAAAATTATTAGTATCTAAAATGCTTTTATTATCACATCATTCTGAATTTTTATCAAGCACTTTAGTGAAATTACAGGATTTGAATCAAAAATTGAGTTCAAAAGAACAACAGGATAGTTTGATTGAAATTTTTAATTCCATCAAAAATGAGGTAAAGCCTAAAAGGTGGGATGATTTTCAGCAACAATATATGAAATCACACGAAGATTTTTTTATAAAACTTAATCAACTTCATCCTAATTTAACAGCAGGCGATCACCGCTTATGTGCAATGCTTCGTATGAATCTTAGTATTAAGGAAATATCTGAACTTACCATGCAAACCTCCAGAGCTATAGAAATGGCACGTTTTCGATTACGAAATAAATTTGGTTTGGAAAGAGAAGATAATTTAACTGCTTATTTAACAAGATTTTAATTGTTTTAATAGCTAGGTGTTTTAAAAAACTCAACTGCTTTCATCAAATGTTGATAAGTGAAAGTGATGTTTTTTAAAATTTCAACATACCTGTTCAAATCAATCTTGATAATAGTTTTTTTAATTTGTTTTTAAAAACAAATTTCTCTGGTTTTTTACCAATCCGAAATCCTGTTTTTTCCGTTCAGGTTTTATTTTATTTACATCAATAGAAATGAAAAGAAGTGCTTTTTATTTCTATATTTCTGTATGTCAATAATTTTATGTTTTATTTCTGTGTTATTTTAAAAAATATTTACAAATTCAAATTACAGAAAAAACTTCAATTGTGAAGTTTTTGTGAAGTTTTTTAAGGCTCAAAAATTAGGATATAGCATATTGGTGTTCGTATATTTGTGATGCAAAATTATATGTAAAATGAATGCTAAGAAAAATGATACAAACAATAATAAAACTGAAACTGATGCTAAATCAGAATCAGAAAAAGTAATAAAACAAAAAAAAGAGATAGAAAAAAATATCGATTTGCTAGATCGGAAGAGCACACGTCTGAACTCCAGTCACAGCGATAGATCTCGTATGCCGTCTTCTGCTTGAAA
>CAIZXK010000495.1 GCA_903936865.1 uncultured Bacteroidales bacterium
CTGACTTCATCACTTTTAGCATTTTCTATTTTCTTCTGTACTAAATATTTAATTTGCTCTGGTTTTGTAATTGTTGTAATTGTTAAAATATCATCATAAAGTTCTTCATGGATTTTCTTAGTATTTTCTATATTGCCTAATTCTCTTATTGCATTCACAGTACTTTGGTTATGTTTAACTGACAAAATTCTTGATTTGGTTTCCTGTGGTCTAATAAATATTTCATCCGTTTTTTTATTTTTATTTCCAAATTCTATTAAACATACACCTGTAAATCTTAATGCCTCTCTTTTAATTTCATCATTTGAAACTTCAACAATATTTTTCACAGTGCCAATTGATTCAAGTTTTTTTATTTCAGAGCTTTCAAAAAACATTCTAATAAATGATTCATTATATTCACATCTTTTCAATGAATATGTTAAATTGCTTTTTTTCATTTCATTATGTAATGTTAGAAGACCAATAACAATTGCGACATTATTATCATAATTATTATAATTGGTTAAAGAAATAATTGCTCTTAAATAAAATTCATTTTCAACTTTATCATGGAGAATTCTGTATCTTTTATCATTCTTTTCGACAACATCTTTTAATAACTCAAGATTTGCTTCAACTATATGCTTGTTGCCGGTTTCAATTAATCTGCTTGCATATTTATCCATATTATATAAACTAGAAAAGAAGTCTCTAGTAGCTGAGTAAATAGGATAAGTACAAACGGAACTAACTTTAATGTCTTTAAAATATTTACTATTTGAAGTATCACTAAAGTTGATACTAAACTTATCTTTATTATAAAATGTAATATTATCTATACTACTTTGTAAATCTTCTTTATAAAATCGCTCATTTAGAATAACTTGAGTATTATATAATGTTTTCGCACCATTAATATTTATAAAGTCATTTAATATCTCATCAATTTCTAAGAATTTGAAAATATCCCTAGATAAATAATTCTCTTTTATCAATGATACAAGTTCAGAAACTTTTATCCCATTATCGCTTACTGGGATGCTTACTTTATGTAATACTTTACGTTCAAATTTATTCATTTTTTCTACAATTAAAAATTTAGCTTTTTATTATAATTAAAAAAACATACCAATCTCAACTTTAGATGTTTACCCTTAGTGTATTTTAAATATCTTATTTTTCCCATACTACGCTTAAAACAGTGTTAAAATCTTTTGTTACAATTGCATATTCAAAATATTCATCATTCGAATCATATTCATTGGTTTCAAACCATGTAGACTTATTAATTTCTTGAACAGATTTGTCTTTGGTATAAATTATCCCGTCATTAAAGAATTCCATTGCAACAGAATCTTCAGGAGGAGCTAATTTTGTAATGTCCCTTACTCTACGGTAATAATTAGGAGAATTATCCCAATAAATTACTTTTCTATCCCGACAATAAAAGAGATAAATAGGATGTTGACCGATATCCTTATATCTAAATGTTGCAGATGTAATACTTGTCTGAAAATGGTCTGCAATATTTCTAAGAAGTTCAGGGGAAAATTTCTTTCTTTCTATAAAATTTCTAAAAGATACTTCAGGCATTAATAATTCAGTTGCAAATTGATTTGCTTCATATTCTTGTCCTCCGTTTTTAAAATAATCTAATGTTAAAGAGTTATCTTCCAAATGTGTATTTACATTATGATGTAATTCAAAATGTCCTAGTTCATGAGCCAATGTAAATCTTCGTCTACCTTCAAATTTTATATCCGAATTAATTGAGATCTTCGTCTTCGTTTTACCAAATACAATTCGTCCATCTGAGTTTGATATCTTTTTTTCTTCAAAAATTATATCCCTTGCATAAATTAAATCTTCTATCGAATAACCATTAGTGTTTTCGATACCAAATTCTTCAATTAGTTTTTGTGCTGCTTTTGCTCCTTTATTTATTGCCATCATTTAATTTCTCTAAATCTTCAATCATTTCTATCAAATTTAAATCACTTAGCAGTTCTTTTAAATCAGTTGTGTCTAATTTTTCAATATTCCTAAATTGAAACTGTGGTGAACGTTTGTGTATAAGTTGCTCTAATCCTTCTTTTATATTTTCATTTGTCGATTTAATCATACCTTGAACTTTTTGTAGAGCGATTTCTATAAGTCTTTCATTTTTAGCTTTATTTAATTGAGATATTGATTTTAGCTTCATTTGTTTTATCATCTTAAGCTTATCGTTTAGATAATCTGCTTTCAATACCCCTAACTCTTCATAAACTGACTCATTATCTGTTTCAAAAGATTCTATAGATAACTCAATGAAAATATTTATTTTATTAGCTTTTGTTTTCATAATACCAGTACTTTCTTTGTTTTTAAATATATTGTCAATCGTCTTGTTAATTTTTTTTGAAGTGCATATAATTTTTTCTTTTCAAATCCCAAAGTAACTTGCATTTCATTAAAAGTATTGCATTCATCAAACGCCATTATATATAATTGTAATTCTTCATCATCAATTGAACATTTTTCCAATGCTTCCCTAAATATCAAATATCTTTCATTTAAAATATCGACTGATTCGCATTCAGCTATATCAGTTATATTTTCAATGTTTTTATTAATTTCTATATCTTCTCTTGATTTATACTTTTCAACTGTTTTTGATATCAAACTACCAATTATTCTTTCAAGTTGTTCTAATATTGAATATTTTTCAAATTGCCATTTCCATTCAAAACTGTACAATTTTCCAATTGCTTCAATTACATAATAATCTACTGGATTAACTCCTAAGTTTCTTTCAGAATGAGCTCCAAATAATGTTCTTCCTTTAAGTTTAAAGTAGACATAAATAGTCAATTTATCTACAATCTCTCGCCATTCTTTATCTGAAATGGCATTTAATTTTTCAAAAATTTCTTTATTTGTATTCATAAACTTGTTTTCGTAATTATATTAACTGGATTTCATTTTTTTTCGTCATAGGTTAACATTTTTTTTATTTAGCCGTTATATGTGCACTGAATTAATATGCTTCTATTTCACAAATCCTTTTCTTTTAGTCCTTATTTAAAAGTAAATATTTTTTGTTTACAGGTTTCTACATATAATGTACCTGAAACCTGAAATACTTCAGGTGTTCTTTTATTTGTTCTGCTATCAAATGTATAATTATATCCTCCTTTATATCGATTTTCTATAACATCATAAGTGATTGTTCCAGAAGGTAAATCAAAAATACATTGTTTTTCACCGGAAATAACAGTATATTCATAATCTCTATAACGAGAATCTTTTATTCGAATATTTAAATCGTAAGATTTGTTGTTGATAAAACAGTAATCACCCGTGTTTTTTTCTTTACATTTAGAATCCTGAGAATCTTCATTTGCACCTGAGCAATTTATATTTAAAACCTTACATATATCCAGATTAAGAGGTAAATTAATCATTGATGCGGCTATGGTTACACCATTATCTGTGCTGAGTGCTTTTAGAGATAGCTTAATAGTATTATTTAATATAGTGTAATTTCCAACTATAATTGCATTAACGGCTAATAATTTTCCTAATTCTTTTGTTTTTTCGGCTGAAATATAACCTTCATCTATTAATTTTTTTGCTTCAGTGATACCTTGTAAATTCTCTCTTTCAAAAATTTTCAATGAAGGATCGTTTACCAGATTGTATGAAATATTATCTGCGATATAAGTTCCAGCTGTAGTTACTGTCTTATTAATGTCAGTTACAAATAATACCACTGCTTTTTTTCTCTCTAAAAGCTTTAGTTTATCAGCTAAGTCTTTACTAATTTCTTTTATTGTTCTGTCAAAAGAATTCTGAGCAAGACAAGTAAAAGTTACAGACATAAAAATTAAAGTGAAAATTAACTTTTTCATATTGTTTTATTTAATTAATAAAATTTGTTCTTTTAAATTACATAATAAATTATTTAATGCCCCTTCCTTAGCTTGAGATTCTGAAACTCCGTTCCATTTGCCGGAAATATGTATATTTTCAATTATTGATTTGTTTTTTACAGATATTACATTGGCATTTAGATTGATTTTTGAAATAAATGTATTTTCTACTAAACTGCCTTTTATTGTGGTATCATATTTTATTTCTCCTAAAAATAATAAATCAGTATATTCTGATAAATTTAACTTTGTTATAATATCAGGGTTTGCATCTTTCAATTC